>JAKAPG010000014.1:629-17613 GCA_021823085.1 Thermoplasmata archaeon
CTCCGAACCGCGGGGAGCGGCCATCCGGGAGGGAGCCTCTCCGTCACGGACATCGTGACGGCACTCCTGTTCTCCGAGATGAATCTCGATCCGTCCCACCCGGACGACCCGAACCGCGACCGGCTCGTCCTCTCCAAGGGCCATGCGGCGCCGGCACTCTATGCCGCGCTCGCGCATCGCGGCTACCTTCCCCCGTCGGAGCTCGCCACGCTGCGTCAGCTCGGGAGCCGCCTGCAGGGGCATGTGGATCGGAACAAGCTTCCCGTCATCGAGGCATCGACGGGGTGCCTCGGTCAAGGGATCGGGATGGCGGTCGGCATGGCCCTCGATGCCCGACTCGCCCGCCGATCGAACCGGGTCTATGCGATCCTCGGAGACGGCGAGTGCCAGGCGGGCCCGACATGGGAGGCGCTGATGGCCGGCGGCCACTACCGTCTCGATCGGCTGGTGGTGATCCTCGACCGGAACGGCTACGAGACCGACGGGTCGACCGAAGCGATCATGGGCATCGAACCGATCGTCGACAAGTTCCGGGCGTTCCGCTACCGCACGATCGACATCGACGGTCACGATTTCCGCGCGATCCTCGCAGCTCTCGCGGAGGCGCGCACCGTCTCCGATCGTCCGACCGCCATCGTCGCTCGGACCGTGAAGGGCAAGGGCGTCTCGTTCATGGAGAACACGCACGCTTGGCACGGGAAGGCCCCGAACGCGGCCGAGGCCGAGCGCGCTCTGGCCGAGTTGGGAGGGCCGGCGTAGACCACCCCCATGGCCGTGACGATCCCCGCCGTCCGGAAGGAGAGCCTGCGGGACGCCTACGGCGAGACGCTCGTATCCCTCGGAGAGGCCGATCCGAACCTGGTCGTCCTGGATGCCGATCTCGCCGGCTCGACGCGCACGCAACTCTTTGGAAAGAGGTTCCCGGACCGATTCTTCGACATCGGCGTCATGGAGCCGACGATGATGACGATCGCCGCCGGGCTCTCGTTCGGTCCCCGTACCGTCTTCGCGAGCACCTTCGCGGTCTTCGCGGCCGGGCAAGCCTACAACCAGGTCCGCCAGTCGATCTGCTACAACCGTGCGAACGTGAAGATCGTCGCGACGCACGGTGGCCTCCTCGTCGGACCGGACGGAGGGACGCATCAGATGATCGAGGACATCGGTCTTATGCGCGGGCTACCGGGCATGACGGTGATCGTGCCCGCCGATGCTCCGACAACCCGATCGGCGATCCGGGCGATCGCCGGGTTCCAGGGCCCTGCCTACGTCCGCCTCACCCGAGAGAACCTTCCGACCGTCACCGACGGGAAGTTCGAGATCGGCAAGGCGAACGAGCTGAGGAGCGGCTCCGACCTCACGATCGTGGCCGTCGGCGCCCTGCTCGCGCGGGGCCTTGTCGTCGCCGACGAGCTCGGGCGGGTCGGGGTCTCGTGTCGCGTCCTCGATCTGGCCTCGGTCAAGCCGGTCGACGTCCCGGCCCTCTTGCGCGCCGCGCGCGACACGGGAGCGATCCTCGTCCTCGAGGAGCATACGGTCGAGACCGGTATCGGCGCGCTCGTGGCGGCGACGACGACCGAGAGCTATCCGGTCCCCGTTCGCCGGGTCGGAGTCCCCGACGTCTTCGGAGAGAGCGGAGACGCATGGGCGGTCCTCGATCACTTCGGCCTTTCCACGTCCCGCATCCTGGACGAGGCCTGGGAGCTCCTCGAGCTGCGGGGCAAGGTTCAGTAGGGGGTCTGCGTTCGGTCGCGAGCGATCTACGATGAAGCTGTTCCTCGATACGGCGAGCGTGAAGGAGATCCGGACGATGTGGGGGATCGGGATCCTGGACGGGGTCACGACGAACCCGTCGCTCGTGGCCAAGGAGGGCCGTAAGTTCGAAGAGGTCCTTCGGGAGATCTGCGACCTCGGCGTGCCGAGCGTATCGGCCGAGGTCGTGGCGACCGACGTCGAAGGGATGCTGCGGGAGGGCCGGCACCTACGCGGGCTCCACCCGTCGATCTACGTCAAGATCCCGATGACGCCGTCGGGGCTCCAGGCGACGAAGACGCTCGCGGGCGAGGGGACCCGGGTGAACATGACCCTCGTCTTCAGCGCGAACCAGGCGCTGCTCGCGGCGAAGGTAGGGGCGGCGTACGTGAGCCCCTTCATCGGCCGTTTGGACGACCAGGGGGAGGTTGGGATGGACCTCATCCGGGACATCGTCACGATCTATTCGAACTACCGCTTTGCGACCGAGATCCTCGTGGCGAGCGTCCGGCATCCGGTCCACGTCCTCGAGGCCGCGAAGCTGGGCGCGCACATCGCGACGATGCCCTACGCCGTGATGGAGAAGCTCGCCCAGCACCCTCTCACCGACATCGGCCTCGCCCGGTTCCTCAAGGACTGGGAGAAGGTCCCCAAGGGCTGAGCCGCGGCGCGGGCGTTATCGCCTCGCCCGCTCTGACCGCGCCGGCGTGAGCGACCCGGATCTTCTGGACAAGTATCTGCGACTGACCCGCGAAGCGCTCGCGCGCGTCCGACCCGGGCCCCCGTCGCGCTCGTTCCTCGCCACGGCTGCCGAGGACGTCCTGGGTATGGCCCGTGCCTACCTCGCCGATGCGGAGCATTTCGAGCGGTCGGGCGACCGAGATCGCGCGCTCGCGGCGGTGAGCTACGCTCACGGTTGGATCGATGCCGGTGTCCGGCTCGGTCTATTGGACGGAGGCGACGATGACTCGAAGTTCACGCTCTACCGATAGAACCCCCCGCTCGCCGGGAGTTCCCGAGGCGGCCGTTCGAGCGATCGAAGCGCACCTCGCCGAGCGTGAGGCGCGGCGCGAGCGGATCCACGCGCACGCTCGCGATCTGCGTCGGGCCGCCCAGGGAGTGATGATCGCGCTGCACGAGGGCAAGCTTCCCGTCCGGGACGCGCAGCGACTCGCTCGGGATCTTCGCGGGCTCGTGCGCGTGACCCGCGCCACCGGTGGTTCCGAGTCGGGTCTCGCCCGGGATGCGGTCCAGGAGGCGGTGGAGGCGCTCCTGCTAAAGGCGATCGTTCGGGGGCGAACGATCCCGTCCCCCGCGGACCTGGGAGTGGATCCGGAGCCGTACCTCCTCGGGCTCGGGGACGTCGTGGGAGAGGTCCGGAGGCGTGCGCTGACGCAGCTGGCCGCGGACGACCTCGCGGGAGCCGAGGCGTCCGTGCGCTTGATGGAGCACCTGTACCAAACCCTAATGCGATTCGACACTACCCGCGCGATCGTGCCGCTGAAACCGAAGCAGGACACCGCGCGCTCGCTCCTCGAACGGACTCGAGGCGAGGTCGTGCTCGCCCGGGTCCACTCCCGCTACCGAGCCGTTCCGGCCCCCGAGGCGACGGAGGAATCGTGAGCGGGACCCCGCGTACCACGATTGCGGTGATCGGGGGCTCCGGGGTCACCGGGATCTTCGAGAACGGCGCGACCGACCGCCACCGCGTCAGCACCGCGTGGGGCTCCCCCTCGGGGCCGATCGAGGAAGGAACCGTCGGCGGCGTGCGGGTGCTCTTCCTCCCCCGCCACGGACCCGGGCACACGATCCCGCCGCACATGGTGAACTATCGCGCGAACGTCGACGCTCTGATCGAGCTCGGCGCGCAGGCGATCGTGACCGTGAGCTCGGTCGGCTCGCTCCGCGAGGACCTCCCGCCCGGCACGTTCGTGCTTCCCGACCAGTTCGTAGACTTCACGAAACGCCGGCCGACGACGTTCTACGATGAGGGGCGCGTGATGCACGTCAGCCTCGCCGACCCCTTCTGCCCCGACCTCGTCGCGACCGCGAAGACGACCGGCGCCCAGCTCGGGATCCCCTTCGCGGAGAAGCGCACGTACGTCTGCGTGGAGGGACCGCGCTTCTCCACGCGTGCCGAGTCGAAGTTCTTCCGAGGGTTCGCCGACATCATCGGGATGACCCTGGTTCCCGAGGTGACGCTCGCCCGCGAGCGCGCGCTGTGCTACGCGTGCCTTGCGATGGTCACCGATTTCGACGCCTGGGCGGGGCGCCCGGTCGAGCTCTCCGATGTCCTGAAGGTCATGGCGGGGAACGTTGAGCGGATGCAGAAGCTCCTGTCGCACCTGATCCCCGCGCTTGCCCATCGACCGACGTGCGAGTGCGCGCACGCGCTCGATCACGCCGGGGTGTAGCGGTCTCTACTCGGTGCGAACCCGGCGCACCGCGATCGGGATCACGTGGGCGTCGAACTCGCGCTCGGCGATCTCGACCGGATCGATCAGATCGGGGGGGATGTCGGTCAGGATCGGCGCTCCGAGGGAGATCTGCAGGGCCCGGGCCCCCAGGATGCGGGCGCGCTCGAAGCGGGTGAACGGTTCCGGTCCCCTGGGTTGGCTGCTGGAAAGCGACGGCACGGCCAACTCCTCGGGGCCGCGCAAGATCGCGGCCATCAGAGGGTCGGCCACCCAGGCCGGGGTATTTACGGTTTGCTTGGATGAGGCCGCTCCGGCACGCGCTCGTGGGGCCCCGAGCCTGGGCTAGGGGCGAGCGTTCGGGTGCATCGTTACCCAATTAGACCCCAAATGCGTGGTGGAAGCGTGCCGCACCCGTCGCTCGACTACTACCGGCTGCTCATGCGCCGGCTCTGGAAGTTCCTGCTCGCGTACGCGGGGCTCATCGCCGCTGCCGCGGCCGGCTTCGATTACCTCCAGTACGACGGGCACCAGCTCTTCACGTCCTTCTACTGGGCCGTCGTCACGATCTCGACGGTCGGCTACGGGGACGTCTTCCCTCAGTCGACGTACGCGCGGGCCTTCACCGTCGCGGTGATCCTCATCGCCGTCTTCCTGGTCGCCTACCTAATCTCTATCATCATCAGCGTAGTGACGGAGACCTCGCGCAACCGATCCATGGGGATCCTCGGTACCGACTTCAAGGGCCACACGGTCGTCATCGGCTACGGGCCGACCGGCCGCACCGCGGTGCGCGAGCTGCTCGCGACCGGACAGAAAGTCGCTGTCGTCACCAACGACGCGGACGACGTTCCCAACATCCGGAGCCTCGCGAGCGAGGACCGAATCTTCGTGACGTACTACACGAGCGGCGAGCGCGAGGTGCTCGATCGGGTCTCGGTGTCGACGGCGAGCGCGGTCATCGTGTGCACGAACGACGACACGTCGAACCTGATCATCGCACTGGACGTGCGCACGGTCGCGCCTCACGCACGACTCGTCGTCTCGGTGAACCGCTCGGAGCTCAAGCACACGCTGCTCCTCGCCGGGGTCACCTACGTCACCGCTCCGGCCGAGATGGGCGGCCGGCTCCTTGCGAGCGCGTCGCTCAAGCCCGACGTCGCGAACGCGTTCGAGAACCTCACAACGGCGAGCTACGGGGTCGACATCACGGAATTCCCTGTGACCGAGAACACCCCGATCTCCTCCGAATCGCTGAGCGAGGCCGAACGCCTCGCGCGCGCCGCCTCCGACTGCCTGGTCGTCGGCTACGCCCGCCGGGACGGGCCGAGCGGGGAGTTCCATACCGTGCTGAATCCGCCGTCGTCGTTCGCGTACCGCCCGGGCGACCAGATCTTGGTGATGGGCTCGCAAGAAAATTTGCGTAGGTTCCAGCGGTGGATGGGGGTCCCGCCCGGGCGCTGAAGGCTCCCGATGGGGTACTCCGCATCGGTGGCCACGATCGTCGTCTTCGCGGTCGCCCTTCTCCTCGTGGCACTGTTCGAACGCTACCGTCTGATCGTCGTAGGATTGGCTGCCGCTACGGCCGTCGCGGTCGGCTGGGTAGCTCCCGGGCAGCTCCTTCCACGTGGGTTCGCCGCCACCGGCTCCGTGATCGAGTGGAACGCGCTCGCCCTGCTGGCGGGCCTCCTCGTCTACGCGGCGCTGCTCGGCGCCCTGGGTCTCCCCCGGTGGGCCGCGCTCCGCCTCGTGACCCGCATGGACCGAAGCCCGGTCGCCGTCTACCTCGCTCTCGCCGGGCTCGCCTTCGCGTTCTCGATGGTGCTTAACTCGCTTGCCGTCGTCCTCGTGCTCGTTCCGGTCTCGCTCGAGGCCTCGCGCGAGCTCCGTCTAAACCCCGTCCCGTTCCTGTTCATCGAGATCCTGAGCGCGAACCTCGGGGGAAGCGCGACGCTGATCGGCAACCCGCCGAACTTGATCCTAGGGGCGGCGTTCTCCCTCCCGTTCGCAGGGTTCCTCGACCATGCCGCGCTCCCGGCGCTGGCCGCGCTCGGGGTGAGCGTCGCGTGGTTCCTGGGAAGGATACCCAAGAAGCGCCCGGAGGGAGCGCTCGCGCTCCCGGCGCCTCCCCGTCTCGACCGAGCGCACAGCACGATCGCGCTCGTGGGTTTCGCCGGCGTGATCGGCGCGTTGATCGAGGCGACGACCCTCGGGATCCCGCTTTGGGTGATCGGCGTCAGCGCAGGAGCCATGGGACTCGCGATTGCGGGACGAAGGTTCGCGCGGGGTCTCCTTCAAGACTTCGACTGGTCCACGGTGCTCTTCCTGCTCTTCCTCTTCGTCCTCGTCGGGTCGCTCATAGAGACCGGGGTGATCGGCGAGTTCTCGCAGGGCCTCGCCGACACCGGGATCACGAACCCCTACGTGCTCGGCCTGGTACTCCTGTGGACGCTCGCCCTCGCGTCCGCGTTCGTCGACAACATCCCGCTCGCGGCGATCGCGGTCCCCCTCCTTCGCAGCCTCGGACCGGCCACCGGCGCCTCGACCGGGCCGCTCGCCTACGCCGCTGCGATCGGTATGGGTGTGGGCGGCAACGGCACTCCGATCGGTTCCATCTCCAACGTAACCGCGCTCGCGACCGCGGAGCGTGAGGGTGTACAGATCGGCTGGTCGGAGTATCTACAGGCAGCCTTCCCGGCCATGGTGCTCGGCCTCGCAGCGGCGAGCGCGGTCTGGGTGCTGGTCGGTTAGCTGACCCGAGAGCTCCTCCATCCCCCAGGAGATCTCGCTTCCGAAATTTGTGGAAACGAAGGTAACGCGCCCGGCCCGGGAACTTCTCCCGAGATCGTTTCTCGCTCCTCTTCCCGGCGCACGGACTCGGCCGGGGGACGGTCCGCCGGTTCGTCGGGGCCCGGGCGGGGTACGGGTCCGGGCGCTTGGTCCCTCGATCGAAGCGGCACCCTCCGGCGACGCAGATTCCTCGAGGACATCTCTTCGTCGCGGACCGGGTCCTCGCTCAGTCCGCGGCGAGCCGCCGCTCCCCCGAGTAGACGTTGAAACGATCCCCGCGCAGGAAGCCGATCAGGGTGAGGCCGTACTCGCGCGCGAGATCGATGGCGAGGTGGCTCGGAGCTCCCACGGCCGCGAGGACGGGAAACCCCGCGACCAACGCCTTCTGCACGAGCTCGAAGCTCGCCCGGCCGCTGACGATCGCGATCGACGAGGAAGCGGGGATACCCCCGTCCAGCGCGAGGCGCCCGACGACCTTGTCGAAGGCGTTGTGCCGTCCCACATCCTCCCGGACCAGGCGCACGCTCCCGTGCCCGTCGGCGACGCCCGTCGCGTGGAGCCCCCCGGTTCGGGCGAAGACCGACTGCTCGGCCCGTAACCGGTCGGCGAGTCCCTCGAAGATCTTCGGTCGAAGCGTGGGTCCCGGAGCCGGCGTTCGAAGACCTTGGAGCCGCACGCGATCGATCGAGGCCCGACCGCAGATCCCGCAGCTCGATGCCACGTAGAGGTTCCGGCGCACGGCTTCGAGGTTGAGAGGCTCGGGGCGCACGAGGTCGACGTTCACGACGTTGAACAGCTGCTCCTCCTCGGGGAGCGTACAGTAGCGTAGACCCTTGATCTCGGCAGGATCTCGTGCGATCCCCTCGGTCAGCACGAATCCCGCGGCCAGCTCGAAGTCGTGACCCGGGGTACGCATGGTCACCGCGACCGGTTCGCTATCGCGGTCTCCGCCCGTCGCCACGCGGATCTCGAGCGGTTCCTCAGTGACCACCTCGTCCCACTCGCTCGGTCCGATCGACGTGCCACGTACACGCCGGACGGGGGTACGGACCGTGCGGCCGGGCCGCTCTCGCCGGGGATCCCGCTCGGGAACCTCCTCGGATCCGGTGCTCATCGTGCCGGGGCCCGCCCCCTCAGGTCCGACGGCGCAGGCGTCCGACCTGAGCGAGCGTCTCGAGCACGGTGCGCATGCCTTCGCTGACGTCCGGGTCCCGGAGCCGTCGTCGCAGCTCGAGAAGCGTCATCGGGCGCGCCGCCTCTCTCGGGGGCGCCCCGGGCACGGGACTCGAGGCGGACCTTCCCACGATTGAACCGAGGTCGATCGCCGACACCACCTCGTAGATCGCACGCAGGTTCTGGGCAAGACGGAGGTGTTCGCTCTCCGTGAGGAACCGGCGGATGGACTCCTGCACGGCCGGTCCCCCCTCGACCGAGGACCGGGCGGCGTCCAGCAGGCCCCGCTCGTTGAGCGCGCGCAACAGGTCGAGGGTACGCTCCACTGCCTCGCGCTGCCCGGGGGTCTCCCAGAGCTCCTGCCACGCGCGCCAGAGCTCCTCGTCGTCGTTCGAGCGAACGATGGTCGTGATCGGTTCCGCCAAGGCTCAGCGCTCCACGATCGGTTGAAAGTCCGATCGCTTCCACTTCTCCTCGATACGGATCCCGACCTGGGGAGGCGCTGCGACCGCCCGTCGGAAGTTCGCGCGGGGCACCGGCGGCTCCGGCTCACCTCCGGGCGACCGGACCCGCTCGATCCGCGCGGGGATCTCTTTGTACGCCGGTGTGGCGGCGACCGAATCCCGTGCGGCGCCCGTGAGGAGGTTGACTGCGTCCGAAGTGCGCCCGTGCAGCGGCAAGAAGACCGTGCGTCCTTGGACCCGGTCCGTCACCCACGCCTTGGCGACGACCGCTCCCGAACGGGAGACGAGCCGGACGGTGTCGCCGCTCGCGATACCCTTCTCCTTCGCGAGGGCAGGCGAGACCTCGATGAACATCTCCGGAACCAGGCCCACCAGTCCCGCGCTCTCCCCGGTGAGGCTGCGCCAGTGGAAATGCTCCAGCAGTCGCCCGTTGTCTACCATCACGTCGAACTCCCGGTCCGGGGCCAGCGGAGGAACGAACTGGGTCGGGTAGAGGACCGCCTTGCCGTCGGGGAACGCGAAGCGGTCGGCGTAGAGATAGGGGGAGTCCGTTCCGTCCTCGGCGACCGGCCAGCGCAGGCTACGGTAGCCTTCGAGTCGATCGTAGCGGACGCCCGCGAAGATGGGGACGAGCGCCCGGATCTCGTCCATGACTTCGGACGAGGATCGGTACGACCAGCGAGCGCCGAGCGCGTTCGCGATGTCGATGACCGTGTCGAAGTCGGTTCGAGTCCCATCGAGCGGCGGCATCGCTCGATAGAGCCGCTGGATCCGCCGCTCGGTGTTGACGAAGGTTCCCTCCTTCTCCAGCGAGAGGGCGGCCGGAAGGACGACGTCCGCGAACTGGGCGGTCCGGGTGAAGAACGGCTCGATCACGGCGAGGAAGTCGAGGCGACGGAAGGCTTCGCCGGTGCGCGTCATGTCCGAGTCCGCGAGAAGCTTGTCCTCCCCGACGATGAGCATCCCATGGATCTTCCCGGACAGGATCGCGTCGACCGACGCGACGCTGGTCAGGCCGGGCTTCGGCGGAAGGGGCCCCCCCCATGTCGCCTCGAACTTCTCGCGGACCCCCGGGGCTTCGAGCTTCTGGTAGCCCGGGAAGTAGTTCGGCAGCGCGCCGAAGTCGCTCGCCCCTTGCACGTTGGCGTGACCCCGCAGCGGGTAGCCACCGGTGCCCGGGCGGCCGTAGTTGCCGGTCAGGAGGAGAAGGTTCGAGATCGCCGTCGAGGTCTCGCTGCCGTCCTGGTGCTGGGTGACGCCCATCGCCCAGGGGACCGCGACGCTTCGCGCCTCGTGGATCATGCTCGCGAGCCGGATGATCCGGCTGCGGTCGATCCCGGTCTCGTGCTCGGCGTACTCGAGCGTGTAGGGTCCCAGGCTCGCCCGGAACGCGTCGAGGCCATTCACGCGCTCTGCGAGGAACGCCGTTGCCTCCCAGCCCCGATCGAGGATGTAGCGCGAGACCGCGTTGAGCAGCACGAGGTCGGTCCCGCTCCGGGGGGAAAGCCACAAGTCGGCGCGCCGGGCCATTTCGTGCTTGCGCGGATCGAGCACGACGAGCTTGTGGCCATCGAGCTTGTGGGCGCGCTTGATCCGCGAGGCGATCACCGGGTGGGCTTCCGCGGTGTTCGAGCCGATGATCACAACGAGCTCGGCGCGGGCGAGGTCCTCGATGGAACCGGCGTCGCCGCCGTAGCCCACGGTCCTCCACAGACCGACGGTGGCTGGGGATTGGCAGTAGCGCGAACAGTTATCGACGTTGTTCGTACCGAGGACGGCGCGTGCGAGCTTCTGGGTAAGATACACCTCCTCGTTGGTGTCGGTGCATGAGGCGATCACGTAAAGCGAATCCGGACCGTGGGTGGTCCGGATCTCGCCAAGGCGCCTCGCGATCAGCGCAATCGCCTCCTCCCAGGAGGCGGTGCGGAACTTCGATCCGTCCCGGATCAGCGGCCGGGTCAGTCGCTCCGGGCTGTTGATGTGCCCCCATCCGAACTTTCCCTTCACGCAGGTGGCGAGGCCGTTCGCCGGCGACTCGGGGCGAGGCTTCACCTTGATCACCGAGCGCTGTCGGGTCCAAACATCGAACGAGCATCCCACCCCGCAGAACGTGCAAACGGTTTTCGTGCGCCGGATCACGTCCTTGCGCATCGCCGCCTCGGCGTCGCTCAGGGAGAGGAGCGGCTGGAAGCTACCGTCGATGGCCGACGTGGCATCGACCATGACGCGCTTTGTCGCCTCGGGCAAACCGGTCAGGAGACCTCCTCGTCCGACGAAGGTCTTCTCCAAGAGCGCGTCTACCGGGCATGCCGTCACGCACGCGCCGCATCCTACGCACGTCGAGTCGCGGACCGGAGCGTTGGAATCCCACACGACGCGCGGGGGGGTCAGGCCCCAGTCGATGTGCAGCACCTCGTTGACGACGAGGTCCTGGCATGCCTCCACGCACCGACCGCATAGGATGCACTGGCTCGGATCGTATCGGTAGAAGGGACTCGAATCGTCGATCGGGTACGGTTTGGGCCGGAACTCCTGTCGATCCAGCCGGAGCGTGCGGGCGGCGTCGTGCAGGGCGCAGTCTCCGTTGTTGTTGTCGCAGATCGTACAGCGGAAGTGGTGATTGCGCGCGAGGCGCTCGAGTCCCTGCTTTCGGCGCGAGAGCGCCCTTTCCGAGCGCGCGGAGACGCGCAGTCCGTCCCTCACCCGGGTCTCGCAAGCCCGGACGACGCGACCGCCGATCTCGACGAGGCACGTGTCGCAGCTTTTGAGCGGCCCGAGCCCCGGATTGTAGCAGACGTGGGGCAGGTCCGAGCCGGCACGGGTGAGGACGTCGATCACGAGCTCGTCGGCCACGGCGTCGTGGGGCTCGTCATCTACGAAGATGCGAATGCTCGGAGCTTCGACCGCGGCCATCGGCTGTCTTGGCTCCCGGCCGCACCGCGTCGCGCCATATCACGGCGTCGAGCGGATCCGGACGAAGCTCCCGGCGGAGTCCGGAGCGTCGGAGAGCGCTACCGCATCCGCCCGGAGCGGACTCGTTCGAGGTCGTCGGCGGTATCGACGTCCGTGAAGGTCGAGGGATCGAACTCCTCTGCGGGTACGGAGCGAGCCTGTCCCCTCATCTCCAGATCTCGGACCAGGTCCCGGAGCGATCGCTGCGCCTCCCAGTACCGCACGACCGCATCGACCGGCGGATCGTAGATCGCATGCAGGACCTCGAGCGTTCCGTCCGACCACTTCGGCACTACGCTGATCCCGGGGGCGGCGACGGCGATGAGTCGGCGTATGGCGTCGGGCCGGACCATCGGCATATCGGCACCGACGACGAAGAACGGTCCCGTCCCCCGAGAGTGAAGGATGGCCCGTACTCCGCCGAGAGGACCGCGATCGAAGGGGTCGTGCAGCACGGGAACAGTGGACCCGGGAAGTGGATCGGTCGAAACGATCGTGGCGCTCAGTCCCGCGGCTGCGACCGAGTCGACGACCCGATCGACGAGCCTCCGCCCTCCCCAAAGCCGATCGAACTTTCCGGCGAACCTCGTGGCGTGCCCCCTCAGCACGAACCCCTCCTCTACCCGGGCCCCCGGCTCGTTCATCGCCGTCGAGCGCGAGGCACCCCGCGCGCCAGTCGTTCGTCCACGTATCCTGCGATCTCCCGGCTGAGACGGGTCGCGTCGCGCGGGGTGCGCGCCTCGAACCGTCGGCCGAGCCGACGACCGTGATACCCCTCCACGAGGATCACGTCCACCGGAAGCGCGCGCGCGAAACGAAGCGCATCGACGGGCAAGAAGGCGACAGTCCGAGACGCGGCGAAGATCACCGCGTCGGCACCGCTGCGCACGAAGCGGTCGGTATCCTTCCCGCGAAGGTCGAGCGAGTGATGCGAGTGCTTCACCACCGCGATCTTCCGGCCTCGGCGGTGCAGCTCGCGTACCGCTCGCGTTAGGGTAAGCGTTTTTCCCGACCCCTGCCTGCCCACGACCTGGATCATGATCGGCAAGGTATCGCGCTCCCGCAGCTCTCCGAGAGCTTGAGCGCCCGAACCTCTGCCGAGGCATATTCTCTGCTCCCGCTCGCGGAAGCCCGCGCTCGCCTCGACGCGCTTCGGATCCCGACGGTTCCGATTGAGACGGTCTGCGTCCTGTCCGCGATGGGTCGGCGTGCGGCGACCGACGTCCGGACCCAGCGACCGCTCCCCCGAACGCCCACCTCGGCGATGGACGGGTACGCGGTTGCGCTCGCGCCGGGATCGCGATCGCTTGTCTTCCGCCTCGTCCGCGGGGGAATGCGTCGGGGCCTGAGACCCGGCGACGCGACCGCGATCGTCACCGGTGCGAAGCTGCCTCGAGGAGCCAACTCGGTCGTCCGGCGAGAGATCGGACTCGTCAATCACGGAGCTCTGGTGATCCGCACCCCTCTCCGCAGGGGCGCGGACGTCCACGAGCCGGGAGAGTCGATCCCGCGCGGGTTTCGACTGATACGGCGGGGTGCGCCGATCGACGGCTACGCGATCAGTGCGCTCCTCGCTTCGGGGATCACGCGGATTCCCGTGCAGCATCTGCGCGTCAGCGTCCACGCCACCGGTTCGGAACTACGCGCTCCCGGCGAGCCCGGTCGCCGACCCCTCGATGCCATCGGCCCTGCGCTGACCGCCTTGTTGAACCGGTGGGCGGATGCGCGGTACGCCGGCGTGCTCGCGGACGACCCCGGGGCCATCGCACAGAGACTTCGCGACGCCGCGCGCAGGAACCAGCTGCTCGTGACGATTGGGGGAAGCTCCGTCGGTCCGCGGGACTTCACGAAGCACGCTGTGGGCCGGGTGGGTCGGATGGTCGTCGGCGGTACGCGAGTGAACGTCCTCAAGCGCGCGGGAGTGGGTCTCGTCGCGGGGACGCCCGTTCTGGTCCTTCCCGGGCAGATCGAAAGCGCGATGGTGGCCTTCCACGAGTACGGGCTCGCCCTGCTGGAACGCATGCTGGGCTCGCCGCTGAAGGAGTTCGCGGAGCTCCCGCTGGCCCGTCGCGTCCGGGTGCGGCACCCGATGGACTCCACATATCTCTTCGAAGAGCGACACGGAAGGGCCGAGCCGCTCGACTGGGGCATTTCCCGATACGATGCGCTGGTACGCGCCACAGGGTTCGCCTACCTGGCCCACGGCCGCTCGTATCCGACCGGGGCTACGATCCGGTTGCAGCGATTCGTCCGCTGACGACCGGATCACGGGAACGAGCCGGGAGGCCCGATGCCGGAGGGTCCCCCGATGAAGTTCCAAAAGTCATCCTGCCAGAAGTCCACATCCTCCCGAACGTAGCGGAGCGGAACCACGCGCAGCCCTTCCCGCTCCGCCGCCTCGAGTCGGGAGCGGAGCTGATCGACGGTCTCGTTCGAGAGGTCCTTGAGGACCCGCTCCAGGTCCGACTTGAATCCGAGGTCGAGGACCCGCTGCGGATGACTTAGGACGATGCGATAGTGATGCTGCGACATCGAGGTTTGCACTCGGAGCACCTGCCAAGCGAGCGGCTCGTGGCGCTGCGCGGCGAGGCGGAACGCCGCGAGGTTGCCCAGCGACTGGGCGATGAAGTTTTCGTCGGCGAGCCCTGGAGTCAGATAGATGCCGACGTCGACCCCTCGCCGCATACGTGGACCGGATAGCTCGAGCCGGGATATATCATCGGTACGGCGGACCTGCACGGATCGAAGATCCGGGTGGGTGGGCAGAGCGGCTGTGAAATGGCGACGCAGGACCGTGATCCTGAGAGATCGAAACCAGGTGCTCACTGAGGCGAAAGACAGTGAGACTGTGCGAAAACGTCGTCTCGTCGATGGGTGGAGGAGGGAGTCTCGGCCACCTTCCCGTTAGATCCTGATTGAGTGCTTGTTCAGGCCGTTGTCACTCGTGATTTCGGCCCAGTCGATAGGTGGACGACAAGCGCTCGAGTTCCCACCAGGCTGAGCAATCTCCGAAGGTCGTACGCGATCATCGTGAGCCCCATCTCTCCGATCACCTTCCGCAAGCCCTTCAACAGCAGATAGCCCTGGTTGAACGCGCGTTTGATCGTGCCGAAGGGATGCTCCACGATCGACTGCCGAAGAGCGACCAGCCGATCCCCTTCGGACGTCCTCACGCGAGCTCGCATCGCCTCCAGGAGTTCCTCGTTCTCTCGTCGCTGAATGCGCCGTCCATTGGGATTGTGCGTACAGCGGCTCATGAAGTGAGGACAGGCATGACACCGATGGGTTCGAAAGACCCGAATGGCGATGCCCTCGGGTCGTTGGCGCCACCCCTTACGGGTCGCCGGGAGCGGGGTCATGCGCTCCCCCGCCGGGCAGACGATCGTGTCGGTGGCTGCATCATAGACGAATTTGTCCAGACTGAAGGCGGGGTCGATCCCGTCCCGTTGCGCCGCTCCTCTCGCTTTCTCCGGCTCCGGCACGTACGGCGTGATGCCCTGCTCGACACAACGACGAACCTGTTCGCCATCGAAGTACCCTCGATCGGCTACCGCCGTCAGGTGGTTCTTCCCCATCGCGGACTGGGCTTGCCGAGCCATCGCCGCCAGCTGATGGTGGTCGGAGGCCTTGTTGTCGATATCGTAGGCCACGATGAGCTTGCTCTGGGACTCCACGGCGATCTGGCCGTTGTAAGCGACCTCCATCCGGTCGTTGTTGCCCTTCATCATTCGACTGTCCGGGTCCGTCAAGGAGATCTCCGTCGCGCCCGTCGTCTCCAACCGATCCGCGAGCTCTCGGTACCGACGCATCCGTTCCTTCATTCGCTCGATCTTCTCCTTGAGATTCGGAACGCTCGCGGGAAGGCCGGGGTTCTCCGCCTCCTTCGCGTCATTCTCGTCCAACTCTCTCAGGTATCGGTCGATGCTCTTCTCGACCGCTTTCATTCGGTCGACGAGCTTCGCGCGGTTGAAATTGCGGTCCTTCGCGTTCACGGCTCGGAACTTGCTCCCATCGATCGCTACCAGATTCCCTTCCAGCAGGCGGAGCTCTCGGCAGAGGCCCACGAGCTGCTGAAAGAGCGGTCGGATGCGGTCGACATTGTCCCGACGGAAGTCGGCGATGGTCTTGAAGTCCGGGGCGAGCCTGCGCATCAGCCACATCAACTCGAGGTTACGGTGGCACTCGCGCTCCAGCTTCCGACTCGAGCGGATCCCGTAGAGGTAGCCGTACAGGTAGAGCTTCACGAGGGCCGCCGGGTCGTAAGGCGGACGCCCGGTAGTGTTCGGCTCGGCGTGCGTGATGCCGAGCTTGCGGAGGTCGAGGCGGTCGACGAACGCGTCGAGGAACCGTACCGGGTTCTCCTCCGTCACATAATCGTCCAGAAGGTCAGGCATCAGAATCTGCTGGTGACGGTCAGCGGCTCGAACGTAGCCGCTCATGCTCGCCTCTGTCGGCGAGAGCGATCCTCCGGCCACTCCTCGTTCGTGATCACGAGATAGACGGTCTTCCCCAGGTACGCTCTCGGACAGGTGACCTTCGCCCCGGTTCCGTGCGGAACCACGGGTCGACGGATGAACCCGATAATGTTCTCAAGGGTCAGTTTGTTCGTCGCTTCGAGGTGGACCTTTCGAGCCATATGGCTCTTATACAGTAGTACCACCGGATAAACCTACGCACGGGTTTCCACACAGTCTCCAGTTCTTTCGAACACCCACTCTCGCCAGCATCCCACGCAGGAGGATCCTCAGATGCGGAGTGCGGGCACCGCGCATGGCAGGAAAGTTCCAATCTAGGACCAGGGCTTCCCGCTAAAGTCGACCGCTGAACGAAGCCATACGGAACAATCGGACCCTAAAGATTCTGCGATGTTTGTGCTACAAATTCGCGTCAACCTTAAACGGCCGACCGTGGGATGAGTATCCGAGGATTTTCACGGTTGGTTCGAAAGCTCGCAGGAACAGCGGACAACGAGGGCGCGACCAAACCTCGGGGATTGACGACCGCCCTGGACGAGGTCCGGGGGATGATGTTTCGGGAGACTGGTCTCCTCGCGGCCTGGAGCGCGATCAGGAGTCGCGCGGCCGAGCTTGAGTCTCAGGCACTCCAGGACCCTCCGGTACGCCCAGCCGAGGCGGAAGCCCATCATGGGAGAGACCCCCGCCCGGGGCGAGGTCCCCAGCCTTTCTCTGACGGGGAACCGCCCGGCCGCCACACGTCAGAGCCCACGCAACGGATCACGAACGGCCCTCCCCCGAAAACGAGCTGGGACGAGCGCGTGTGAGGATTGGGAACGTGCGCGATGACTGTGATCGGGTGATTACCGAAGCGAACTTGGAGGGCAAGTCGACGTGGACGTTCTCCAAGCGGGGCAGCAACGGGTCGACCTGTGCCGGCGGTCACTGCTTCGACCCGGCGTTCGTCCAGGCGGAGCTCGAGCGACTC
>JAKAPG010000181.1 GCA_021823085.1 Thermoplasmata archaeon
GCGTGCTCCAAGCTCAGAAGGGTGGAATCCTGAGCGACCTCGTGACGGCGGAGCGGGCGTTCACGATGCTCTTGACGGGACAAACCGGACGACTCTCCATCCGGGTCGGCATTGGGAAGCTCGTCCAGAACCTTGCCGTGATGGCGGCGGAGTCGATCCTGCTCTCCCGGCTATTCCTCGGAATCGACGTCCCCGAGATGCTCTGGACCCGACATGTGGAGAAGGGTCTGATTGACGAGATCCGTCAGCTGGTCGGTTGAAGGGGGCAAAGCGGATGATCTTCCGTGACGACGAGCCGAGGATATCCACGACATTCTGCTCGGCCACGTGTCCGTTCTCGTCCCGGCGTGCGACCGCCCTGGATCTTCCGATGGGGCGACTGCATCGGGTCGCCTCGGAGCCGGACCCCGACGATGTCGACGAGACGAAGCGCAACGTGCTCAAGCTCCTCGCCGTCGCCGGGATCGTGGGCGCCGGGGCCGGAGGCTTGGTCGGGGGGACCCTCCAGTACCTCCAGCCGCCATTGATTGGGATCGCGAGCTATCCGCGTGTACAGCTGATCGAGGTGGACGGTAGTCCGCTCACCGTCGCCAAGGTCGAGAGCGAGTACTCCGTCGAGACGAGCGACGACACGATCTTCTACTATCCCCTCCGCAACGAGCCGAACTTCTTCCTGAACCTAGCCCCTGCGAACGGCCAAGCGCCGAGCGAGAGTAACCCGGGGGCCTGGGGGGTGCCCGGCGGAATCGGGACGAACGGCTCGATAGTGGCGTACAGCGCGATCTGCCAGCACCTCGGTTGTCCGGCTCCGGCGATCTCCTACTACCCACCCGGAACCTGTTCCCAGACCTTCAACACGGGTCCGCCAAGCCCGAACTCCAGCCCGAAGCAGCCGTTCTACATCCACTGCTCCTGCCATGGCTCGACCTACGACCCGGTGCATTCGGCGGCCAACCTGACCGGGCCGGCCGTACTCCCGCTCCCGCAGGTCGTTCTCGAAACAGACGCGAACGGGAACATCTTCGCGGTAGGGGAGAACGGGCCACCGGTGAACGGTCATCTCAACACTTTGACGGGAGGTTACGGCGTCGGCTCGACGGTCCCGCTCGCGAAGGAGACGCCGGTCATCCTCTGCAGCTTCCCGGCGTAGAAGGGTCTCGTGCGGTCAACGGGCGCCTTCGCCGGCGGGAACTGCCGAACGAGGGAGCCCGGTAAAGGTCGAGACACAGGGCCTGGAATGGGGGGACGTCACCCGGACCCTCTTCGCCAGCGGTTTGGCCCCTTCCCGGGGGATGGCGGTCAACCGGTCCTGGTCCGTCCCGTCGACCGGTTCGGGGACCCGTCGTTCTCAACCCCGGTAATCCGATTGGGAGAGGTTATCCCCGCACACGGGTACAGAGTACGTGCCCGTACGGTCACTCCGGTTCCGCGAAGGACCGCCTCAGGGAATCCGGCTAGTGGAGGGAAGAACGATGAAGGATCAGGATTACTTCAACGCCGTCGCAGGCGTGTTGGCAATTGCCGTCGTGGTTTCGGCGGGTGTCTTGCTGGTGGCGTTTCCCGGTGGCGGAGGTGCGGCGACGTCCACGTCGACTTCGGGTCTGACCTCTTACGTCAACCTCACCGTCTCGATCAATACCACGACCGGTTGGCCGCAGTATTCCCCCACGAACTTCGCCGTCCCCCAGGGAAAGGTCGTCTTTACGATCACCGATCACGACGCCGTCGCGAACTGGACGGGGTGCCCGTGTGCCGTAAGGGGGACCGTCAACGGAGTGGAGACGATCAACGGCACGCCGTACAGCACGGTTCCGACCTCCAATGTCGCGCACACGTTCTCGATTCCAGCGCTCGGCCTGAACGCTCTGAGTCCGGGGGAGAGCGTCGTGTCGTTCACGATGGACGTCACCCACGCGGGGACGTTCTCGTGGTTCTGCATGTCGCCGTGCGGAACCGGCCCGGGGGGATTCACGGGAGGACCGATGAGCATTCCCGGGTACATGAACGGTACGATGACCGTCTCGTAGCTTTGTACCGAAGCGACACGAAGGTGCGCCGAGACTCGGTCGCGAGCACCCGGCCCTCACCCACCGGTAGTTGAACAGAGAGCGCTACGCCGGTCGGACATCGACCCAAGGGGTTTTCGCTTGTCAAATCGTCCCGCGGTGGAATGGCGAACAGTCGGGACGAGAACAAGTCCGAATCCCGTTCCGCGGAGCCGTCCGGACGGACATGGTACGGACACCTGCGTGACTTGTGGCAATCCGACCCGAAGGGGATGTCCATCGACCTTCTTCGCGTGGGGGTAGGCCTCGTCTGGGTCCTGAACATGATCTTCATCGTGGATCCGGCCAATCAGTTCTTCCCCACATTCCGGGAGACCGTGCTCTCCTTTGCACCTACGAGTCTTGGGGGCCCGAGTGTCGCGAATTTTGTGGCGGCCCATGCGACAGCGTTTGCATGGATGACCGCCCTCCTCACGGCC
Source organism: Thermoplasmata archaeon (assembly GCA_021823085.1). Taxonomy (GTDB): domain Archaea; phylum Thermoplasmatota; class Thermoplasmata; order Lutacidiplasmatales; family UBA184; genus Lutacidiplasma. The sequence continues at coordinate 2,486 of JAKAPG010000181.1, forward strand.
TACCTCGCCATCGCGTTTGTTCTCGGGGTCACCACCCGTTTGGCGTGCATTGTGGGCGGGGCAGCTTCTGTCATCTTCCTCGCGACCCAATTCCTGAGCACGTTTCAGATTCCCGGTGGTACCGACGTGGGACCGCATCCGCTCTACCTGTTGATCTACCTGATTCTCTTCACCGGAGGAGCTGGGAAGTACGTGGCCGTCGACCACTGGATCTGGGCAACCGGACGCGCGAGATTCTCAAGGTTGTCGCGCTGGCTGGCGGCGCCTCGCCAATGAAGGGTCCGACCTCCAGTCGCGCACGCATCCTACGACGTCGCGGTCCGCGAGAATCGACTCTGGAGACGGGAATCCGCGGCCGCCTCGAATCCATTCGCCGACCACACCGGAACGGCACGCAGGTCGACGGCGCTAGGGAGATTGGCGCCGGGAAAGAGTGCGGGGGTTCGCGCCGACCACGAGGACCTCAGCTCTGGGCTGACGGACCCGGTGGGGGCGTGCGCGAACCGCTGGATCTGATCTCAGCTCCGCACCCTGTCACGGCGTTGACGGGGAGTCTGCGTACAGAACTACGCGGTCCTACGATAGAAAGTCAACCCCTTCAGCCGAAAGTCGAGGACAGGGCTCGGAGTTCCCGGCGTTCTTTGTGTGGCATCGACGCGGCCCCGCTCGAGTTCGCGGGCAGCCGCTTGGACGAGTGGGCTGGCGGTTCGAGAAGGGCAGTCGGATTTCGCCTCGCACGACCGAAAGCCGCGAGACAGCGTTCCCGTTCCCCCCCCCACCAAACCTGAACCGACCCTTATCCGTATGCGCTAAGTTGAGTGGGATAGCATTGCATACGTTCCGGAAGTGTAGTTCAGGTCTGACACTAGGGCATGGTACATCGGGGCCATGAACGTGGTAATGAGATACTGTGCGTACGGCGCGCAAGGACCGTCAACGTACCCATCCCACCCCCCGTAATAGACTTGACACGAACTCGGGTATTGCACAAAGCTGTAAAGTGAAGAATTTAGTGCGGAGAGGTCCCGCATGGCCTGTGATATCGTCGAATTCTGTGAATTCAGGTTTCCCAAGAGCGTGGCGTTGTTCGGCTGGATGCTAGAGTCGACGAGGCCGCTTTCGGTACTGACGAGATTCATCATGTCTTGCATATCGTAATAGATCTGCGGAACTTGGCCCCCGTCTGCAAAATACATGGTGTAGTAGATGTTGGTACATAGGAAGGGCAGATTCGGGATCCCACTCGGGAACTCAATGCTAGCATTCCAAGAGCTTGAACCA
>JAKAPG010000182.1 GCA_021823085.1 Thermoplasmata archaeon
GATGGAACGGGAGGAGGCGACCGTTGTCATCGCTTAACGTCCGTACGACCGCTTCCGCCCCGGCCGAGCGCCGCTTCCGCGCGCTCTGGGTGCTCTCTTGGGCTTGGAAGATCGCCGTCGGGCTCGTCTTCCTCGTCCTTGTCGCCAAGCTCATGGGAGGGACCTAGGGAGGAACGATGGCCGAGAACGCGCCGGCCCCGACGACCGTAGGATCCCTCGACGAATTGAAGCGTGTCAAGAGCGTCGAACTCGAGTGGGACGAACGGGTCCGCAACGCCCGAGCCAGCGCCGACGCATCGCTCGCGCGCCTCCGAGAGGAGGCGGACGAGCGCGTCGCGCTGGCCCGCACCGCGGCGCATCGATCGCGTGAGGAGCGCGTCCGGGCCGCCCAACAGGAAGGGGATCGCGAGGCCGCGCAGATCCTCGCCGATGGGGACGCGAAACTCGCCGAGATCGTCTCCGGCGCCGGGGCTTCACCGGCAGAACGACACGACGCGATCCGGAAGGCGGTGCTCGGGGAGTTCCTCTCCGACGGTCCCGCGTAGACGGCCTTCGGAGCGGGTGGCGATGGGAATCCTGCGGCCGGAGCCGATGGGCAAGGTCGGCGTCCTCGGCCTCAAGGACGATCGGGAGGCGGTGCTCACCGCGCTCCACGACCTGCGCGCGGCCCAGATCGAGCCGGTCTCCGCCGAGACGCTCCGGTACCTCGAGCCCGAGCGCGCGAGCGAGACCCAGCGCTCGGTGGGCGACGAGACCCTGCGCTTCCGGGGACTCAAGGCGGTACTTCCCGCCCTACCGGTCTCCGAACCGAAGCGCTTCCAGGACCTCCCGGCAATCCTCGCCGCTGCTCGAACCGTCCCGATCGATGCGGAAGTGGGCGCGCTGGTCCGCGAGGACGATCGGCTGCAGACCGAGCTCAAGAGCCTCCACGAGACGATCGCGCTCCTCGGGAAGCTCGCCTTCTATCGCGACCGCCTGGACGATCTTTCGACCCGTGCCTACCAGCCGTTTCTTGCCGAGGGCCCGATCGATCTGGTCGATCGGCTCCGGGCGACGTATCCGCCCGAGTCGGATGTCGTCGTGGTCGGGGCGCCGGACGCAACTCGGGCGATCGCCCTCTTCCCGCGCGGGCACCCGGACCTCGCAAGCAAGGTGCTCCCGTCGAGCGGGATCCGATTGACCGCGGTCCCCGCCCTCGCCGGGACCGTGCCGGACGAGACGGCACGCCTCCGGGGAGAGGTCGACCGCGCAAACAGCCGGCGCGCGGAGATCAAGGCTCGTCTCACCGAGATATCGAAGGAGTGGTATCCGCTCGTCGCGGCGCTCGAAGAGGCGCTCAGCATCCAGAGCCGGCTCTTCGAGGTCTACACCAAGCTCGGTCAGGGACCGAACACCTTCGCGGTCGAGGGTTGGGTCGCGAAGCGAGACCTCGACCGCCTCCGAACGACGATCGATCGAGTGAGCACGGGCCGCGCGTACTTCTACGTCGTGCCGACCGAGGAGCCTGCGCCGACCCTCATGCACAATCCGGCGGGGGTCCGGCGCTTCGAGTTCTTCATCCGGTTCTATTCGCTCCCTCAAGCGACCGAGTGGGACCCGACGCTCGTCTTCGCGGTCGTTTTCCCCATCTTCTTCGGCTTGATGCTCGGCGACTGGGGCTACGGCCTCGTCATCCTCGGCATCTCGATCTGGATGATCCGGGGGTTCCCCGGGGGCCGGTACGTCCCGCGCGTTCTGCGCAACTTCGTCACGAGGATCATGAGCCCACCGGCGATGCGCCAGCTCGCCTACGCACTGCTCCCCGGCTGCGCGGTCGCCATCGGCCTCGGGCTGTACTTCGACTTGTTCTTCGGCTTCGCGGTGCTCCACACGCTGTTCGGCTACACCGCACCGTTCTCGCCGCTCTCGACCGTCGGAACCGGCACCCTCCTGATCGTCGCCGGATGGATCGGTGTCGCGATGGTGACCTTCGGCTTCCTCCTCGGCGCGCTCAAGGAGTACTTCCATCACCGCCCTCGCGCAGCGCTCGGCAAGGTCGGCGGCATCATCTTCACTTGGGGGATCGCGCTCCTCGGGCTCTTCGTGATCCACGAGCACGGCTTCTCGGGCTCGCTCCTCTATCCGTACCTCGGAATCGCGGTCGCGGGCCTCCTGGTCCTCCTCGTTGGGGAGGGGGGCTTCGGGATCATGGGGCTCATCGAAATCGTGAGCCACATCCTCTCCTACACGCGTCTCATCGGCATCCTGCTCGCGAGCGTCGTTCTCGCGAGCGTCATCGACCTCATCGCGACCCACCTGCCGCACCACTTCCCGGCGGGGCTCTTCGCGGTCGGGGTCCTGGTCGGAGCGATCATCCTCGTGATCGGCCAGGCGTTCAACGTGATCTTGGGCGTCTTCGAGCCGGGGATCCAGGGGGCGCGTCTCATCTTCGTCGAGTACTTCTCGAAGTTCTACTCGGGCAATGGCCGGCCGTTCCATCCGTTCGGCGCGGAGCGCGCCTACACGGCCCCGCCCGAGCCTCCCGGCGGTGCGCCGGCAGGGTACGAGACCCGGGACCCGATCCTCCGGGGTCCCGAACCGTAGACGACCCTCGCCTACGACAGGCGAGGGCTCGCGATCATCCGGCCGAGTCGTTCGGCCGGGATGCCGTAGAGGATCCCGAACGCAACGCGTCTGAGGTCGGAGCGCTCGAGCTCGGCGAGCATCAGGTAGGCGAAGATCCCGCCCAGGCTCATCGGATAGCTAAAGAGGCGCTGGAGCTCGGTGGAGGCCCGCGCTCGCTGGAGCAGCACGTCGTAGCCGGCGAGGCTGTGCGTTTCCGAGTAGGACGCGTTCCCCTCGGCGAGCGTGGGGTAGCGTGACGAGAGGCGATCCACGAGCTCCGGCACGGAACGGGCGGCGTAGAGATCGGCCGCTTCGCTCGAGGGGAGGGAGCCGCCGTCGATCCACCGGCTCCGTACCTCCGCCCACGAGAGCCCGACGTCCTTGCCTTTGAGAAGGACGAGCGCGTTGCCCACGTCGACCTCGCTCCGGACGAGCTGACGGACGGTCCACTCATCGCCCTGGAAGAACCGGCTCGCCTCGAGAACGGTCGCGTAGTACTGGATCCGAAGCGCGTGGAGGAGGGGGAAGATGTCGTGCGTGCGCCGGAACTCCTCGAGGAGGGGGAGGAGAGGGCCGCCGTAGCCGAACCGCACGAGGTCGGTGACGACCGCATCGACGCTCGGCTGGGAGACGAGGTTGCGCAGGTCGTCCAGCGAGAGGATACCGGCGATGAGCCCGGCCGGGATCTCGCGGCTGCTGACGAGCTCGGTATCGGAGAGCGTCATCGCCCGGCTCTGGGCCTTGCTCGCGAGGATCGCGCTGATGTTCTCGATGTCCCAGCGACGCAGGTACGCGGCGATGACGAGTCGCCCGGCGAACGGCGTCGCGTGGAAGGCGTGCCGGTTGCGCCGCACGAGCGTGCGGTTGATCGTGGCCTCGATCAGCGGGATCCCGGAGTAGGCGGCCCGCGCTTGCTCGAGCTCGAAGGCATACGGGGTCAGGGCGAGCTGCTTCGCGAACTCGTCCACCGAGCCCGCCGAGAGGAAGGGGGCGAACGACCCTTTCGTTAGGAAGGAGGGCCCGTCTGCCTTGAGGCGTCCAAGAGAGCTCGCGTAGGGGCTGCCGGCCACGAGCGCGTACCTCCCGCTAGGAGGCGAGGAGCTCGCGGACGCGGTCCTCGCGCAGGCGCAAGAGCTCGTTGAAGGAGAGGTC
>JAKAPG010000183.1 GCA_021823085.1 Thermoplasmata archaeon
GCGCCGGCGGCGCTCCGGCCGAAATCGATGCGCGCGCCCGCTAGGGTCTAGAGCGCCTTCTCGGCGATCTGGCCGAGCTCGCTGCTCACGAGGCTGACGATCTGCTGCGAGATCATCCGACGCACGTCTTCGGGAAGCGTGGAGACGCCGAGTCGGGCCGTCAACGCCCCGACGCGCAGGAGCGCGGCATACTCGCGCGCGCGTGCCTCCAAAAGCTGGTGGACCGCTTCGCGCAGGTCCTGCGCGAGCTTCGGATCGTCCTTGAGCTTCCTCTCGATGTGGCGGCGGATCTCGTCCTTGACGATGTCCCGGGTCGCCTCTCGGACCAGCTCCTCCGGGCGGAGCAGATCTCGGGTGCTCCGGACGAGCAGGTCGAGGGGCTCGGTCGGGGAATCGTCCGCCATCGGCGACCGATGGAGACCTTGGGGCATAAGCTTGCCGAGCAGGCGTGCCCCGCTGCCCGGATTCGTCACCGTCGGCGGGGTACGCCGAGAAGCGTTTATCCGTGGGCCGGCGTGGCGCGGGGGATGGGCCGGTAGATCAGCGGAAGATCGCTACCTTGGCAAGGTAGAGGTCGCGAGTTCAAAGGGGGCCGCTCCGCGGGACGGCCCCGGGGATTCTCGCCCGGTCCATCCCCGGCGCGCATACGTCAACTGTCGATACCGCTCATCGACACCGAGCGCGATGATTTATACACCGGTTTTCCTCGCCGCTCCGTGGAATCCGAGATCGAGGAGAAGATCGCCGGCGAGGTCGTCCTGTCCCCGCACCCCGGGCGCACGCTGAGGAAGTGGCGCGAGGACTTCGGGATCTCCCAGCTCGACCTCGCCCGGACGCTCGAGACCGGTCCGAGCGTGATCAGCGACTACGAGTCCGAGCGGCGCGCGAGCCCCGGGGCGGCGTTCATCCGGCGCTACGTGCAAGGGCTCCTCGCGGTGGATCAGACCCACGGCGGCCGCGTCGTCCAGCGCCTGGGAGCTCGCCCCCACTCGGACGGGATCCTTACGATCCGCGAATTTCGGGTCGCGGTTGCGCTTCGGGATTTCGCCGAGAGGATCCACGCGAAGCCGGTCGGTTCGGTGGGCCTCGACCGGGACATCCACGGCTTCACCCTGCTCGACGCGCTCCGGGCGATCCTGTCGATCGACGCGTCGCGCTTCGTCGAGTTCTACGGGTGGACGACCCAGCGTGCGCTCCTCTTCACGAATGTTCGCTACGGCCGGAGCCCGATGGTCGCGATCCGGGCCCACCCGCTCAAGCCCGCGGCCGTCGTCTTCTTGAGCCCCGGACGCATCGACCCGCTCGCCGTACGACTGAGCGAGGTCGAGGACATCCCTCTCCTTACGACCTCCCTCACCCCGGCGACGGTCGCCGAGCGGCTCGAGGAGATCTAGAGGGGAACGGAGGAACCAACGATGGAAGCAGGAATCGTCAGTTACGGCGCCTACGTGCCGCGATACCGGATCACGCCCGCCGAGATCGGAAGGGTCTGGGGCGCGGACGGGGCGGGGATGGGCGCGAGCCTGAACGTGCAGCGAAAGAGCGTGCCTTCCCCGGACGAGGACACCATCACGATCTCGACCGAGGCACTGCGACTCGCGCTTGCGCGGGGCGCGATCGACCCGCAAGAGATCGGCGCCCTGTACGTGGGATCGGAGTCCCACCCCTACGCCGTGAAACCGACCGCGACGGTCGTCGCCCAAGCGGTGGGCGCAACCCCGTTCCTCACCGCAGCGGACTTCGAGTTTGCCTGCAAGGCCGGGACGGCCGCGATCCAGACGTGTCTGGGCCTGGTCGGCGCCGGGATGATCCGCTACGGCGTGGCCATCGGTTCCGACACGAGCCAGGGAGCTCCGGGCGACGCCCTCGAGTACAGCGCGAGCGCCGGCGGCGCGGCATTCGTCCTCGGCCGCGAGCGCGTGATCGCGAAGGTGAATCATACGCAGTCCTACACGACCGACACGCCGGACTTCTGGCGGCGCGAGGGCCAGCGGTACCCGAGCCACAGCGGTCGCTTCACGGGGGAGCCCGCGTACTTCCGCCATGTCACCGAATGCGCCCAGAAGATCATGGAGATCGCGGGCACGGAGCCGAAGAGCTACCGGCACGTCGTCTTCCACCAGCCGAACGGAAAGTTCCCGCAGCGGGTGGGCAAGGCTCTCGGGTTCACCGAGCCGCAGATGCGCTTCGGTCTCGTGACCCCGTCCATCGGCAACACCTACTCCGGCGCCGCCCTCATCGGTCTCGCCAATGTGCTCGAGCACGCGAGCCCCGGGGAGAGGGTCCTCGTGGTGGGGTACGGTTCGGGCGCCGGTTCGGATGCGTTCGACCTCGAGACCACGGACGAGCTCGCGCGGTTCCCGCGCGACCTGGGTCGGTCCGTACAGGACTACCTGGACCACGGCCAGGAGATCCCCTACTCGATCTACGCGAAGTTCCGCGGCAAGATCCGCATGGGGGAGAACTAGATGCGCGACGTCGCGATCCTCGGTGCGGGGATGACCCGGTTCGGGGAACTGTGGGATCGATCGTTCCGCGAGATCGGCATCGAGGCCGGGCTCAGCGCGCTCGTCGACGCGCGGGTCTCGAGCGCCCAGCTGGACGCCGTCTACTTTGGGAACATGGCGTCCGGTTCGCTCATCGAACAGGAGCATATCGCGCCGCTCATACTCGACTACGCCGGCCTCGGGGGTCGCCACCTTCCGGCCACCCGGATCGAGGGCGGCGGCGCATCGGGGGCACTCGCGCTGCACGAAGCCTTCCTCGCGGTCGCGAGCGGCCAGTACGACATCGTCGTCGTCGGCGGGGCAGAGAAGATGACCGACGTGTCGGACGAACGCGGCAACGAGATCGCGAGCGCGACCGCCGATCGCGAGTGGGAGGCCGTGTTCGGGGCGACGTTGCCCTCGCTCTGGGCCATGGTCGCGCGCCGGCACATGCACGATTTCGGAACGAAGCGCGAACAGTTCGCCCAGGTCAGCGTCCACGATCACGAGATGGGGAGCAAGAACCCGAACGCGCACTACCGCAACAAGATCACGCTCGAACAGGTGCTGAGCGCCGGCGGTGTCGCCGAACCCCTGGGCGTCCTCGACTGCGCGCCGCTCTCGGACGGTGCGGCCGCCGTCGTTCTCGGCCCACTCGAGACCGCCCGCAAGTACACCGACACGCCGATACGGATCGCGGCGAGCCAGGTCGCTACCGACTCAATGGCCCTGCAGCACCGGCGCGAGATCACGACCGTCGACGCGACGGTCGAGGCGGCGCAGCGGGCCTTCCGGCAGGCCCGGCGCGCGCCGAGCGACGTCCAGCTCGCGGAGATTCACGACGCCTACTCGATCGCCGCGCTCGTCGCCCTCGAAGATCTCGGTTTCGTGCCCAAGGGCAAGGGGGGTCCGGCGTTCGCGTCGGGTCGCTTCTCCCGAGGGGGAGCCGGGCCCACGATCAACACCTCCGGCGGCCTGAAATCGCAAGGTCGACCGTTCGGCGCGGTGGGAATCGCCCAGGCGGTCGAGCTCGTTCGGCAGCTGCGCGGCGAAGCGAAGGACCGGCAGGTCTCGGGCGCCCAGCTCGCCCTGGCCCACGACCAAGGCGGCACCGGCGCGACGAGCGTCGTCCACTTGCTCGAGAGGGTGAACTAGGAGGGAAACGATGTCGATCGCACGATTCTGGAGAGAGACTCCCCAACGCTACAACCTCGGCGGATCGAAG
>JAKAPG010000184.1 GCA_021823085.1 Thermoplasmata archaeon
AAGGGAGCGGGAAGCATGGTGAGGTCGTGCGACCGTAGAAACGCTTGATGCCGCGCGAGGAATTCGAAGGACGAGGTCTCTGCGATCACGAGTCGACCGAAGGGCGTCAGCGACAACGCGCCGTCCGATCCTCGCACCAGTAGACCCAGTTCGGCCAATCGACGGAGGTGGCGACTGGCCTCTGGGGGCGGGACCTGGATTAGTTCCGCAATGGCAGAGAGGTGGAGAGCGTCCACTCTCAGGGACCTAAGAATCGCAAGGCGCTTGGGGTGCGAGAGCTCGAAGAATAGGGCCTCCGCGGAGACCCCCGTCGCGGTCATCGGCTCGGATTCCGACCAATCAGTAGAACTTAGGGCTGCCGCCAACGCAGGATTAAGAGGGGGTCGGTGAAGTACGGAGCGGATTGGGCTTGACCGCGTTCGAATCATGCCTCTCCCCTCGATGGTGTCTTCAACGCAACGAACAGACCTTCACCTTCGGCGCCCTCCTTTGCTCCGTCGCCGGTCCTCGCGGTCCAGGACCTGTCGGTTCGATGCCGGGGACCGGAGCCAGATGCGATCTCGGACGGCCCGTTTGAACTCGGAAAGGAGAAAATCGTGACCGTCGGCCCGAGGGAACGCGGGACGGACGCGGGGGTCGGCGGAGCGGACCCGGACCCCGTGCTCGAGGTCGCGGGGCTCACCAAGATCTACCGGGGGCGGACGGGCAACAAGGTCGCGAACGACGCGATCGATCTCACGGTGCGCGCGGGGGAGATCGTCGCCCTCCTTGGGCCGAACGGCGCGGGAAAGACCACGCTGCTCCGTCAGGTCGCTGGGCAGCTCCTTCCCTCCGGCGGCCGCGTCCTGGTCTCGGGCGTTGACATGGTCCGCCACCCCCTCCGGGCCAAGGAGTTCCTCTCGGTCATCCCGCAGGAGTGCGAACCGAAGCGCGACCTCACGGTCGACGAGCACGTTCGCTACTTTGCCCTCCTCAAAGACGGGGGGGCGAACATCGACACCGAGGTCGACCGGCTCCTCGGAGAGACGGGCCTTTCCGAGCATCGCCACCTTCTCGTTCGCGAGCTCTCCGGGGGCCTGCGACGCCGGGTCCTGATCGCGATCGCGCTCGCTGGCGCAAGGACCCGGCTCCTGTTGCTCGATGAGCCAACGACCGGAGTGGACCCCGAAGCGCGTCGTTCGGTCTGGCGCCTCATCGACCGCCTGCGGTCGCGCCGCATCGCGATCTTGCTCACGACGCACTACATCGACGAGGCGGAGTATCTCGCGGACCGCGTCGTGGTGATCAACGGCGGACGCAGGGTCGCGGAAGGGACGGTCGAGGAGATCCGACGGCGGCTGCCCTACCGGGGCCGGCTCGAGGTCCGCGGGATCGACCATCTCACGCCCGCCGCCCGGGAACTTCTTCGGTCGCTCGAGCGTAAGTACCGCGTCGCCGCCCGGTTCGGGAACGTGGAGCGGCTCGAGATTCCCGATCCATTCCTCGAGTCGGTCGTGACCGATCTCGCGGAGCTCACCCGCTGCGGGGCGCTCGCCACGCTCTCGCCCGTCTCGCTCGAGGACGCGTACCTGTCGATGGTCGGGTCGGAGGAGGGCGAGCTGCCCGCATGAGCCTCGGCCGGTCGCTCCGTCAGACGGTCATCGCGACCCGGATGCTCCTGAAGGAGTCGACCCGGGAGCTCGGCCTCCTGCTCGGCTTCACGGTCCTCTTCCCGATCGGAATTCTGTTCTTCCTCAACGTCCAGGTCCCGGCGGCCGAGCGGGTACAGGTCCTGGTCGGGACGATCATGATGGAGATGTCGCTCCTCAACGTCAACGCCCTCGCCCAGTCGATGGGCCAGGACAAGGAGAGGAAGATCTTCGACCTCTGGGTCTCGCTACCAGTGAGCCCGGTCGTCTACACGGTCTCCACCGCGATGTCGTTCCTGCCGTTCAGCCTCGCCTCGGCGTTCGTCACGCTCGCCGTCGCCGACATGGGGTTCGGCGTCGCGCTGCCCCTCGTCCTGATGCCGGAACTGATTGCCGGTCTCCTGCTTGTCTGGCTCTCGACGCTGGGAATCGGCTTTCTCATCGGTGCCTACGGACGGACCCCGCGCCAGATCAACACCTACGCTCAGCTCGTCGGGATCCTCCTCACGTTCTTCGCTCCGGTGTTCTACCCGGTCTCGATTCTCCCCCCGGTGCTCCAGGGCGTGGCCTACCTCTGGCCGCTCACCTGGGGGAGCGTCTTCCTGGTTGGAATCCTCCATGGTGACGGACTCACTGTCCTACGCGCGGGAGCGGTCCTGGCAGGGTTCGTCCTCCTCTGGTTCGTCCTCATAGCCCGCGGGGTCCGCTGGCGGCAGGTGTAGCAACGCCCACCGCTTCGCCGCGCGTGCCCCCTCTCCTGACCCGGTCCACCCGCGATACGGTCGCGCGTCGGAAAGCGCCTGCTCCCGCCCCACTCCCGCGACAGCGCGCTTCCGACCGATCGGGGCCTCACCGGTGTTGCTTCCGCCCCTCGCCTGGAGCCGGTATCGGGTCGTCAACCTGCGGGCGCTCACGGTACCTTCGCGTGTGGGATAGGGCCGAAGCGGACCACCCCGCCGCCTTCGTCGGGCCCCGTTGCTCTTGGAAGAGAAGCTGGAAGCTGCTTCGCGGGACTGCTAGACCAGTCACTGCGGGACCCCCTGCTCGAGTGCGTCGGAACCGGCGACTCGAATCCGAAGGCAAATCTGGCGGGTGTCCTGTAGGCTCACTTCGCCACATGGTGAAAGGTAGCGGGACCAATGCCCGGGCGGCCCACGAGCACGTCATCGAATGGCTGCTGGAGCCGTATCAACCGGGTTCTCGATACGAGCTCCGGCTCTCAAGGACGGCCGGTCGCTGGGACCTTCCGAGGGATTCGAACGACAGCCCAACCTCACCCACGAGCAGCTTTCGAGCCCGCGGGTAACTCTCGCCGAAAGTGTCGAAGCCGGACATAGAGCGAGGGTGAGTTCCACTCTTGTCCCAAGGACCGAAAGATTCGTCCGGTCGCCTCCGCCGTCTGGGCGCATCGCGGGCCTCGCGGTCCAGTGCTATCGACGCACCATCGATGGATGTTACAATGGGTCCCACACCCTATCACCGCATCTTCACTCCGTCAGGGGCCTTGCCGAAGAAGCCGGGTTCGGCTGGACCAAGTAGGTGTCCGGGAGACCTCTCACAAGAGTCGGAGGATATCACCGGTTGCGATCGCCTGGATCTGCGGGACCCTACGGAAGTCGTTGTCCAAGGTCCAGATCGGCGCCTCAAGGGCGAGCGCGAGTGCGATGTAGTCCTCATCCCCCTTGGCATGGGCTGCCGCGGCGAGGTTCCGCGCCTCACCCAATGCGAAGGAGTAGATCCCGGGCGGAACCAGCTCGATGGCGCTGAGCACATCGGCTAGAACAGACTCCACCGTTCCTCGCGGCAGCCCAGCCCTCTCGGCAACCTCGGATAGGTGCCGCTCGACCTCTCCCGCGATATAGGAGGGACCGAAGAAAGTTACATCTTCGGTGTTGAGCAGAATGTCTCGGACGGAACCGTCTTTGAAGAGGGCCGCCAGCAAGACGCTGGCGTCGACTACAATCCGCCTCACTGGTCGGCGGGAGGCTGGCGCCGGCGGATCCGCCTTCCTATCTTCACGGCGTCCTCCGGAGTCAGGTGGGACTTCGCGAGCAGCCTATCATAGATGTGCAAGCGCTCCACC
>JAKAPG010000015.1:0-5591 GCA_021823085.1 Thermoplasmata archaeon
GAGGATCGCTTGGTACCCCAGGTCAGCGAAAAATGCCGAGAGGCCGATTCCCCAGACGTCCCGAGTGCGCCAGCTTCCGGGCGTCTCCCCCTCGCCCCCCGCTGCAAGGAACACGCGATCCTGAGATGGGCGTCTTTCTTTACGGTTCTCTGGCGCGGAGCGCGCCCGGGCCACGGTCGAGGGTCGGCGAGCTCGACCCGCGCTGCACCTCCGGGCAATTCGGAATGGGCTACCCCATCTCCCCGATAGAAACGAACCTATCCATATATATACTAACAGAAACTGATTATTTCTGGTTCTCATGGAGCGCGCGCGGGACCGGTCGATCCAGCATATCCGGGACCTCCTGGAGGAGAGTGGCTTCTATGTCTCCGACGCGCACGGGATCCGACCGTCGAGCTTCGACCTCGCCGCACGACGGGATTCGCTCCTCATCCTGATCAAGGTCCTCAAGAACATCGACACCCTGAGCCGCGAAGAGGCGAACCGACTCGCCGAACTCGGAGGGCTGTTCCCGGCGATCATCGTCGTCGTAGGCGAGACCTCGGGCGCCTCCGAGCTCGAGCCGGGCGTCGTGTACTCGCGCTACGGCATCCCGATCGTCCGCGAAGAGACCCTCGCCGATCTCGTGCAGAAGGGAATCCCTCCGTTCCTCCTCAGCGCTCCGGGAGGGATCTTCGCCCGGATCGATGGGGCTCTACTACGGGCGCTTCGCGAGGAGCGCGGGCTCTCGCTCGGCGCGATGGCCCAGATCGCCGGCGTTTCGCGCCACTCGATCCAGCTCTACGAGGAAGGCGGCGGAGCCGAGGTCGTGGTCGTCCAGCGGGTCGAGGCCTACTTCGGGGAGCCCGTGGCTCTCCCGGTCAACCTCCTGGAGCGGCGGACCTCCCCCCGCGCCCCCGAAGGCGCGGAGGAGAGTGCCGGTACCCCGAAGGAGGCCGACCGGCCTCCCGCGCGGTCGTCCGACCCGTTGCGAGCGAACGTCTTCGCCCGTCTGCAAGGAATGGGCTGGGATGTCGTTCCCACGGTGCGCGCTCCGTTCGATGCGTTCACGCGGACCCCGGAAGAAGAGCGCGTGCGCGAGATCCTGCTAACGGCGATCGGGAACCTGCGGGCGGCCCATCACCGCGCGGAGATGCTGCGGGAGCTGGCGCGGGTCACGGAGCAGCACGCGATGTTCGTAGTCGCCGATCCGGTGCCCCGCCCCTCGATCGACGGACTTCCGGTCCTGAGCGTGCACGAGCTCGCCCGGACCCGCGACCGCGACGAGCTGCTCGACGCGATCGAGCAGCGCGAAGGCTCGTGATCGTCGACCGGCTCTCCGCGCCTCCGGTGCTGCTCATCGGGGCCGTTCGGGGGCTCTACCGGGAAAGTGATGCCGCGATCGCCGAGCTCGACCGCGCGAATCCGGACCACCTGGGCCTGGCCTTGTCTCCCGAGGAGTACGAGGGGATCGGGACCTATTTCTCGGATGCCGAAGCGGAGACGACGGTCCATCTCATCGAGAACGAGAAGAGCGAGATCCGGGCCCTCACCCGCTGGGGAGAGGTCCGGGTACCCAACCCGACCGCGGTCCGTGCGATCGAGTGGGCCCGGCTCCGCTCCGTACCGGTCCACCCGCTCGATCCTCCCGAGGACGGCGCTGCGGAGATGTTCACCTCCAGCATCGGCTACGTCGAGCTCGTCCGTCGCACCCTGAGGGAGCGCAAGCTCGCTCGGACACCGCCGACCGCGACTACCCCCGATGATTTCGCGCTCGCTTGGGACCGGAGATTGAGCGTCGGATCCGGCTCGCGCGAGCTCACCCTGAACCGGGATAGCTACCTGGTCGCCGGCGCGCGCGGCGTGCTCGAGAAGAGCCGGAACCTCGCCGTGATCGTCGATCGCGAACGGTTCGAGCAGGTACGATCCCTGCTCCTCGCGCCGAAGAGCTAATCGTCGTCCTCCCGGCGGGCGAGGATGGCCTCCAACATCCTGCGCCCCTCGCGCCGGAAATCCTCGAGGCTGCCCTCGTTGACGAGCATTCCGTCGGCGAGCGCGAGTGCGTTTCCAATCCCCCACTTGAGCTCGCGACGGTCGCGGTCGTAGAACTCCTGCAGATCGTTCGAGTCGTCCCCGCGGCCGCGCTTCGTCAGGCGTTGGAACCGGGTCTCCACCGAGGCAAAGATGCCGAGGACGAACAGGTCCCCGAAGTTGTGACGGAAGACGGTGACCTCGCCGTCCGAGCGACACCCATCGACAAGCATCCTCGTTTCGGTGAGCTTCGGAAGGGCGCGCTGGGCCCAGATGCCGGGGCCGTGCTTGTCGCGCTCCTCGCTCGCGATCCGGCCGACGTGCGCGTTCGTGAGGGCCAGGCCCCGTCGGCGGGTCTCGTCCCGAACGAGGTCGCCCATCTTCAGCGTGGCCAAGCCGATCGAGTGAGCCACCCCCACGAGCTCGTCCTTCCCCGAGCCCGGCATCCCGACCGTTACGATCAGTTTCATCGGGAGGGATCGGAGGGGGACGGAGCCTCGGACGCTTCGGGCATCGGCCCGAGGCGCCCGTCGGCCGCCATCTGGAGTTGATCGGCACGTTGTCGATAGGCCCGGGATTCCTGCTCGTGCACCCGCGCGATCTCAAGGAAGCGGTCGGCCCGGACCTTGATCTCGGACGCCCTTTGGGTATGCCGGGCCGCCTGCAACTCGAGTCCGGCGGCCTTCCGCTCCTTGTCGGCCATCCTCTGTTGGAGCTTGCGAGCCTGGATCTGGAGCTTCGTGACGTCGCTGGAAGGGGGAACGCCGCGCTGAGCATGCTTCGCCGCGTCCTCGATCTGTGCGTTCAGCTGGGTGATCCCATCCTGCAGCATCGGGATGTCCGAGCGGGTGAGGGTCCCCTTCTCCCGGAGCCCCGTCGCGATGTGGCGCAGCTTGTCGACCTTGAGCATGAGGTGGGCCGCACGTGCTTCCGCGCGGGCGGCCATGTGGGCGTGGTGCGCGGAGACCTCGCGGAGCTTGGTCATGTCCGCGTACTCTTGGCCGAGCCAGCGGGTCTGGCGCTGGGCCCGGACCGCGCTCGCGTCGCCGCTCGGGGCTTCCTCGGGCGACGGCGACGGAACCTCTCCCCCAGAAGCCATCTCCGCCTGCGACGGCCCTCCCTCGATATAGGCCTTGTGACCCGAGGGCGTCGCGGGGGCGGATCGCGACTCGGACCCGCTCCCTCCTACCGCGCCCGGACGAGAGCGAGCGTGATGCCGTCGTAGCCCGTGACGCCGACCGTCCGGATCGTGGTGGCCAGGACGCGCGCTTCCCTCGCAACGTGATCGCTCATCGCTCGAACCCCGAGCACGAGCGGGTCCTGGGAGTGCGCATCCGCGACCGCGCCTCCCCGGACGACGTTGTCCACCACGATCCGGCTGCCGGGGTGGGAGAGTCTCACAGCGAAGTCGAAGGAGTCCGGATCCGAGCCCTTGTCCGCGCCGATGAAGACGAAATCGAACGGCGGCTCCTTCTCGGCGACCATCGCCTTCAGGCTGTCGATCGCCCGGCCGAGGCGGATCTCGACCCGGTCGGCGAGCCCGGCGCGCCGGACGTTCCCCCATGCGACCTCCCGGTGACGGGCGTCGATCTCGAGACTGATGAGGCGGCCGCCCGGGCCGCGCGCTCGGGCGAGCCAGATCGTGCTGTACCCGCCGAGGGTACCGATCTCGAGGATGCGAGTCGCACGGACGGATCTGGCCAGGATGTGCCCCAGGTTCCCTGCACCGGACTTACCTGGATTGGGGGGAAGTGGGCCGCTTCGCTCGCGGCGATCGCCGCCGAGAGCGCGGCGTCCTTCGTGAGCAACTTCGAGCTGGTGTACTCGTCGACCTCGACCCATGCCGGTTCCGGAACGGTCGCCATGCCGAGCCGAACCGGCCGGGCGATATCGCTCCGTCGCCCCGCGACTACTCGGGACGACGGGGAGGACTCGCGAGCGGGGGGCGGGGAAGGGCGGTCGCCTTCAGGATCCGCACCGCGAGATCGCCGCGCGGGACGCGGTCCTGCGAACGCGAATCGCGGTCGCGCAACGTGACCGTGTCGCGCTGCGGGGAATCCTCGGCGACGGTTTCCCCGTCGATCGTGACGCAGAACGGGACTCCGGCCTCGTCCATTCTCGCGTAGCGCTTGCCGATCCCTCCGGCCTCGTCGTACTCCGCGACGACTCCGGCGACCGTCAGCTCGTGGGTAAGGGCCCGCGCGTAGCCTCCGTGCTCCTTCTTCAGGAGCGGGAACACACCGACCTGAACGGGGGCGAGGGCCGGAGGGAGCTTCCACAACGTGCGCTCGCCGTCCCGACCGATGTGGACATCGGCCTGCGCCCAGAGGTTTCGGTCCACGCCGAACGTGAGCTCGAGCACGTGCGGGACGATCCTTCGCCCGTCCTCCGTGAGAACCGAGAGGTCCTTTCCCGACCCGGTCCCATGCCGGGTGAGGTCGTAGTCCCCGCGGTAGTGGACCGCGCCGAGCTCCTTGTACCCGCCCAGGCTCTCGAGGTGGACCTCGAGATCGTACTGGATCCGGTTGTAGAACGCCCGCTCGGAGTCCGACTTCTCGAAGAGGCGGATTCGTTCCTTCGGGATACGGAGAACGTCGCGGTAGAATCGGTAGGTATGGACGAGGTGGTAGAGGTAGAAGTCCGGTAGGGCCGCCGAGCGAAGGTCGGCGACCCGCACCCATTCGGGGGACTCCTCTCCCTTCGACCGGCGCCCGACCCGGAGCATCGGCAATGTCTCGTCCAGCACCGTCGAGATCGGCACCACGAACCGCTCGGGATCGAAAAAGATCTGGAGCTCGGCTTGGGTGAACGCCCGCATCCGGAACAGGAGCTGGCGGGGGGCGATCTCGTTCCGGTAGGCGCGCCCGATGAGCGCCACCCCAAGGGGCAGTGCCTTGCGTCCCACCTCCCACATGCGGGGGAACGCAAGGTAGCTCGACTGGGCGGTCTCGGGTCGGAGGTACGCGCGCTCGCGACCGGTGACGCCGAAGTCGAGGCCGAACATCATGTTGAACGCGCGCGGCACGCTGAGCGTCGGTCGGCCGCACTTCGGGCAGGCGATCCGGTTCGCGATGACCATCTCGCCGATCTGGGCCGGGGTCAGGCCGTCGACCCCTTCCGGACGAATCTTTTCTAGGACGGTGTCGGCCCGGAAGGCGGCGTGGCACGACTCGCAGGTGACCTCGGGATCGGTGAAGTTCTCGAGGTGGCCCGAAGCGCGGACGACGGCCTCGGGAAGGATCTCGGCGCCCTCGATACGGTAGTAGTCGTCGGAGAGTCCGAGGAACCAAGCGCTCCACGCCTCCTCGATGCGGTGTTTGAGCGCGGTACCGAGGGGACCGTAGTCGTACAGGCCCTGAGCGCCGCCGTAGAGCTCGGCCGTGGGCCACAGTACGCCGCGGCGGCGCAGGAGGGCGTACAGCTCGTCGCTCTTCATCGGGAGCCCTCCGTCACCCCGGGCGGCCGCGCCGGGCGAGCGACCTCGACCATGAGGTGTTCGGTGGCGCGGGTCACGATCTGATAGGCGGGATCCTCCGGCGGGAGGCGGAAGACGAGCGGGACCGCCGGTCAGATCGGAA
>JAKAPG010000015.1:5601-17154 GCA_021823085.1 Thermoplasmata archaeon
CACGCCGGCGCGCTCCTCTTCCCCGAGCCAATGCCACGGCTCGACCAGGGCCGCCCGTGCGAGGAACATCGCGCTCGCCGGTTCGTGGTACATCCGGCTCGTCACGTAGGCGAACTCGAGTTCCCGCCAGATCGACGGTGACTCGAGCATCGCGTTGTCGGTCCCGATGAGCGTTCGGTTTCCCGCCTTCTCCATCGCACCGATCGGCGGCCGCCGTCCGAACAGTGCGTTCGACCGAGGGCAGATCGCGATGCTTGTACCCGCGTCGCGCACCTGCTCGAGGTCGGAGGGCTCCGCGCACGTGAGGTGGACGACCAGGTCGGGGCGCGGGTCGAGGTAGACCTCCGGAGGCTCCCGGATCTCCTCGCTGGCGTGGAGGGCGTAGAACTTCCGGCGAGCGCGGCAGACCGCCGCGACCTCGTGGCGCACGTCGGTCGACTCCTCCCGGGCCGAGCTGAGACCGATCCCGTCGGCCACCTCGAGGATCCGCTCCACCTCGGCGCTGTCCCGGGGTTGGCCTGTGGGTCGCCCGAGGATCACGACGCGGATCGCCAGGTCATCGGCCGCCCGACGAAGTTCTCGGACTCCGGCTTCTCCCTCCTCCCGGAAGTCGATCGTTCCGGCGATCCCCTCGTGGCGCATCCGGTCGAGCGCACTGCGCATGGCCCGCCGCTTCGCGGTCGGCTTCGACTCGGAGAGCAACCGAAACTTGTAGCCGGAGGGTGGGGCGACCAGTTCGGAGAATGACAACGCCGGGGGTTCCCGAACGGACACAGCGTCGCCGAGGTGCGTATGCCCGTTGATGGGGGACGGGGTGACGATCCCACGGATCTTGCGCTCCTTCCCGCGGGTGGAATCCGTGCCGACGACCCCCGTCTCGACGACGACCCCATGCTCGATCCGTACGTAGCTCGGGCGTGCACCCTCTGCGTCTAGGATCGCACCTTCGACGAGCATCGATCGCCCCGGGAGAGCGAAGAGAGCATAACTCCGCCTGGAGCAAGAGTATTCTCGCAGGAGGTCTCGCGCGGTGTGTGACGGGCCCGTCCTGCGGGTCGGCCAAGCGAGGGGATCTCCTCGTGTCGGGCCACATCAACGTCGACCACTTCCTCTTCGTCCACCGGTTCCCCGAGGCCGACCGCACCGTGCCCATCGTGTCCGAACGGCGCGTCCTCGGAGGGACGGCCGCGAACATCGCCCGCGTCGCGACGGCGTACGGGATCCGTACCGGGCTACGGGCGCGGATCGGCGGCGACTTCCCGCCGGAGTTCCTACGGGCCCTGCGCTCTTCCCGCGTCGACACGAGCGGGATTGAAACGGTCCGGCACGAGCCCACGCCGACCTGCTACATCGCGGTCGATCACCGGCACGAGCAGCGGACGCTGATCGAGCAGGGACCGATGGCCGACGAAGCGCGGGAGGGGAGGACCGCGCGCCCACGGGCGGTCGCGGGATACTCGTGGATCCACATCGCGACCGGACGCCCCTCCTGGCAGCTCGCTCTCGCCCGGGCGGCGCGGCGCGCCGGAGCGCGCGTCGCAGCGGACCCGGCCCAGGAGATCCACTACCTGTGGGATCGTCGGACCCTCCGGCAGCTGCTTGCCCTATCGGAGATCCTCTTCGGCAACGCGCACGAGATCGAGCGCGTCCAAGAACTCCTGGGAGTTCGACGGACGACGGAACTCCTCGAGTCCGTTCCGCTCGTGATCGAAACGCGAGGACGTCTGGGCGCACGGGCGTACTTTCGCGGCGGCACGGTCGGGGTGCGCGCAGCGAAGCATCGCCGGGTACAGAGCTTCGTGGGAAGCGGGGATGCCTTCCGTGCCGGATTCTATGCCGGATGGTTCGCCGGTGCGCCGCTCAAGGACGCGCTCCGTGCGGGAGCCCGGGCGGCTGCGCGGTGGATCGAAGGGCGGTCGGTCCCGTCGATCGTTTCCGGCCCGGCCCCCCGAGGTCGATGAACATGGAGATGCGCCCGTTCCGCCGTCTCCTCTCCCTCGAAGAGGCGCGTCGGCGCGTTCTTCGCGCCGCGGTGCCAGTGACGGAAAGCGAAGCGATCCCGCTCTCCGATGCCGTCGGCAGGGTCGCGGCCGCAACCGTGCGAGCCCCATCGCCCGTCCCATCGGTCGAACGCGCGACCTGGGACGGCTACGCGTTCGCGAGTTCGGCCACTCGGGCAGCGTCCGCTTCGAGGCCGCTCGCGATGCCGATCGTCGGGGAGGTCTTCGCGAACCAGCGATTCCGCCGAAAGGTTCCGGCGGGATCTGCGGTCGCCATCGCAACCGGGGGCGAGATCCCTCGGGGTGCGGACACGGTCGAGATCTTCGAGCGGGTCCGGTGCCACGGTGACCGAATCTGGATCGATCACGCGGTACGGCCGGGACGCTACGTGGCCCCGGTCGGCGACGACTTCCCCCGGGGCGCTGTCCTCGTACGAAAGGATCAACCTCTACGCCCCTCGGCACTGGCGGCCGTCGCCTCCTCGGGTCAGCCGCGCATCCGGGTCTACCGGGCGCCGGTGGTCAGCATGATCCCGAACGGGGACGAGCTCCTCGCTCCGGGGAAGCCCCCGCGTCCCAACCACATCTACGAGAGCAACAACGCGGCGCTCAGCGCCATCGTCCGGGCCGCCGGTGGGATCCCTCGGCCCATGGCCCCCGTGGGAGACGACCCCGATCGGATCGAGCGAACGCTGCGCGCGGCGGCCCGCGTTAGCGACGTCGTGATCGCCACCGGAGGAAGTTCGGTCGGCGAGCACGACTACCTTCCCCGAGTCTTTCCCCGGCTCGGGAAGCTGCTCTTCCACGGGATCGCCGTGCGGCCCGGCAAACCGACCCTCGCGGCTCGCTCGCCGACAACGCTGTTCGTGGGCATGCCCGGGCACCCGACGAGCTGCCTATCCAACGGCTTCTGGCTGTTGCTGCCGGCACTTCGACGGATCGCCCGGCAGCCCGGTCCGGGCTGGATCGACCAGGCGATCCATCTCGCCGCGGACGCGGAGCGGCTCACGCCCGGGCTCGCAACCGTGATTCCGGTACGGGTCGAGGGAGAGATCGGTCACCCGACGTTCCATGATTCCCACGCGATCTCGAGTCTCGCCGGAGTCAACGCGTTCGCGATCCTTCCGCCGGGGGATCGGCCCGTCCGACCCGGGGAAAGGCTGATCGTCCATCGACTGTTGCCTCCCCTGGGCGATCCGCCCCTCCCCCGGGAGGAGGGGGGCTTCCCCGAGCGCCGTCGGTCGGGTCTCGGCCGCCGCGTCACGAATCGTTAAGGCGCCGGTCCGGCTTGCGCCATCGTGGTCCGCCACGGCTCAATCCCGATCGCGATCCTTTCGATCGAGGGGACGAACTGTGACGAGGAACTTGCGACCGCGCTCCGGGAACTGGGAGCAAACCCCGAGATCGTCCACCTCAAGCAGCTCATGGGCTCCGAGGTGCCGCGTGGGGAGCGGCGCCGGCTCTCCGATTACGCGGCTGCCTTCGTCCCCGGCGGGTTCTCTGCCGGAGATTACGTGCGCGCCGGGGCGATCTTTGCGGCCCGCCTCCGAGCCGCGATCGGACCGGAGCTCGAGGAATTCGTTCGGGAGGGGAAGATCCTGGGGGGGATCTGCAACGGCTTCCAGGTGCTTACGGAGCTCGGACTCCTTCCCGGCCGGGGTCATGGCCGCCTCGGGCCGCCGGACGCCGCTCTGATGACGAACGACTCCAACCGATTCGAGTGCCGGCCGACCTACATCGCCTGGGACGGGGGCGCGTTCCCCCCGCTCGCCCCGTGGCCGAAGGGCACCACGCTCTACGCACCCAGCGCCCACGCCGAGGGCAAGCTCGTGCTGTCCGGACCCCCGGGGGAGAAGCTGCGCGAACTCGAGAAGAACGGCCAGGTGATCTTTCGCTGGGTGACCCCGGCGGGAGCACCGGCCGGCTACCCCTGGAACCCGAACGGATCGGAGGGCAACGTCGCCGGGATCTGCGACCTCCGGGGGAACGTCTTCGGGATCATGCCGCATCCGGAGCGCGCGTTCTTCCGGCTGCAGCGGCCGGATTGGACCCGGGATGGGCCCACGGAAGGACTGGGCGACGGCGCTCGGTTCCTGGACGCCGTGCTCACCCATGCGGAGCGTCGGGCCTAGGCTCGGCGGCCGAGGAGGCGAGCGCCGGACCGTTCCCTCGAAGATGGGCCCGGAGCACGCGGAGCCGCTCTCCCTCGAAATCCCGGTGCGCGACCTCATCGACCTCGCCTCCCCGCGTTCTCCAGTCGATGAGCAGGGACTCCATCTCCATCGGGTCCTGGAGGCTCGAGGCGAGGACGTAGGCGATCCCGCCCGCCGCGAGGTGCTCGGCCAGCTGAGCGAACAAGCGCGCGGTCACGCGACACCCGTCGGGGCCTCCGTCCAGCGCGAGCCGATCCATCGGGTCCGGATCGGGAGCGTCGTGAGGGGTCGGAAGGTACGGAGGGTTCGCGAGGATCCGGTCGAAGCGTCCGGTGCCTCGGGCGAGGTCCGTGCGTATCGTCTCGATGGGAAGGCCCTCGCGCCGCGCGACTCGGGCGAGCTCCCGAAGCGCGACCGGGTTGAGGTCGGTGGCGACCACGCGCGCGCCCGAGCGCGCGGCCGTGAGCGCGAGGTAGCCGTTCCCCGTACCCACGTCGAGCACCCGAAGTCCGGCGGTTCCCTCGGCGAACGGTGCGAGCAGGTACGTGTCCTCCCGGGCCGGGTACACCGAAGCTCGCCGTAGCTCCGTCTTGCCGTGCGTGGCTCTCGCGCGATCTCTCCCCATAGCCTTGATTAGCATTGGAACCGTACCCGGCTGGAGATTTTGGCTGTGCCTCGTCGTCCGACCGCCCCTGTGAAGATTGGCATCACCGGTCTGCCCGGCTCGGGCAAGACGCAGACCCTCCTGAGAATCATCCAACTGCTGGAGCACGAGGGGATCAAGGTGGGCGGCGTCGTCACCGAGCCGATCGTGGAGAAGGGCCGGCGCACCGGCTTTCGGATCGTCGACTGGCTGACGAAGGAAGAGGAGGTCTTCGCCCACGAGTCGGTGAAGTCCCGCGTGCGCTCGGGGCGCTACGGTGTCAACGTGCACGCCCTCGAGGATCTCGGGACGCGCGCGCTCGCCGAGGCGCGGGCCGACGCCGACGTCGTCGTCATCGACGAGGTCGGCAAGATGGAGGTCGATAGCGACACGTTCACCCAAGCGATCGTGGAGACCCTCGATTCGAGCAAGTCGATCGTCATGACGCTCCACAAGAAGTCGCGGAATCCCCTGTTGCAGGACATCCGGCGCCGTGACGAGCTGCGCCTTCTCGAGGTCACCCCGGTGAACAAGAACCTGCTCGCGTTCAAGGTCGTTACCCTGCTGACCGGCCGTGCCCACTGAGTCCGAAGCGCCGCCTCCGTCCCCTTCCGTCCGACGATGCGTCGAGGGCGGTACCGCGCTCTGGCTCCCTCCCGTGGGGGCGAGCCGCGGCCCCGCCCGCCGCCGCGCGGTCTTCTATAACCCCGCGATGGCGGTCGATCGCGACCTGAACGTGGCGTTCGCGCGAGTCGCGGAGGAGCGGGACTACCCCGCGTGGGATGCGTGGGAGATGCTGGGGGCTACGGGTGTC
Source organism: Thermoplasmata archaeon (assembly GCA_021823085.1). Classification (GTDB taxonomy): domain Archaea; phylum Thermoplasmatota; class Thermoplasmata; order Lutacidiplasmatales; family UBA184; genus Lutacidiplasma. The sequence continues at coordinate 11,212 of JAKAPG010000015.1, forward strand.
CGCGGGCTCCGTCTCGTGCACGAGACCGGGGCCATGGGATCGCTCGTCGTCACCGAGCAGAACCCCGAGGCGCTATGGGTGTTGCGCCGCAACGCCCGCGCGGTAGCTCCGGACCTCGTGACGGTCGTGTCGGGGGACGCGCGATCGGTCCCTCCCGGCGCGCCGTTCGATTACGTAGACCTCGACCCGTACGGTTCTCCCGTCCCGTTCCTCCCGGCGCTGTTCCGCGCCATCGCGGACGGCGGCATCGTGGCGGTCACCGCCACCGACATGATGGTGCTCGCGGGAGTCACGGCCGGAGCGTGCGCGCGCATCTACGGCGCGCGCCCGATCCGAGGACGCCTCGCCCCGGAATCGGGACTGCGGATCCTCATGGCGTTCCTCGATCGCGAGGCGCGCGCTCGAGGGTTCGGGATCCGCCCGCTGCTCTCCTACGTCCAGGGGCACCACGTACGAACGTACTTCGCCGTGGACCGATCTCTCTCTCGCCGGGAGACTCCGGTGGGCGTCATCGACCCTACGACGTGGGACGGGCCGTGGATCGCGGGCCGCGGGCCGTTCGGCCCGATGTGGCTCGGGCCGCTGGGCGACCCGGATTGGGTCCGCCGCCTCCGCCTTCCGCCGATGGCCGCGCGCCCGAAGGAGACCGGAGCGCTCCTCGAGCGGCTCATCGAGGAGAGCCCGGTCGACCGCCCGTTCTACTACGAGCCGAACGAGCTGGCCCGTCGGATCGGCCGGCGCGAACCGCCGTCGGTCGACGCTCTCCTCGCCGGGCTTCGCGCCCGGCAGCGACGCGCCGCCCGGGGCCACCCGCGCGAAGCAGCGATCCGCACGGACGCGCCGCGCGCGACGGTCGAGGAGGTCGCCCGGAGCGCCGCAGCTTCGGGCTAGTCCCAGAACGCTCGCGTCCGAGCGTAGTTTCGTTCCGCCCGCACCAGTTCCGCGACGAATTCCTCGTCGGTCCGATACAGTCGCGCGAGGAGCCGGCGCGCCGTCTCGGGGCCGACCCCCCGAGCGGCGAGCGCCCAGAGCGCCCGCTCACCGTAGTGAGCGACCAGCTCGGCGGACGTGTAGGCAGCGCGGATCCGGCTCTCCATCGCCTCGCCCGGAGGAGCTACGGGGCGGCGCCGTGCGCGGCCGGCCGCGGGCTTCGCGGTCTCCCGGGCCCTCCACTTTCGCTTCGCATAGCGGGCGAGCCGTTCGATCTCCTCGGTCCGACGTGGATTGAGGGCAGCGCTCAGAGCGCCCCGGCAGATCCGGCAGACGCTCCCGCCTTCGGCGCGGTAGCGGTCCGGCGTCGTGGTCCGCGTGAAGCCGCATCTCAGGCACACGAGTGTGATCGGCTCGCGTCCCAGCCGCTCGCGCAGGGCCTTGAGCAGCGTGGGAGGAGGGGTGTCGCTCGCCACTCGCCAGCGCAGCCGCTCGAGCGCAGCTTCCTCGATCGGTCCGAGCGCGACCGGCTCGACGCGCAGGGTCCCCGCGCGAACGCGTTCGAGGACGGCCACCGCGTGATCGAGGTCGTGCCGGTCGTGGAGCGTCTTCTCGAGCGCTTCCTCGCCCAGCGGTGTCTCCCGGCTCGCGTTGAGGAGCGGCTCGAGAGAGCGCAGGTCGCGCGGGTCCGCGCTCGGTGGGATCTGGCCGAACTTGCGCGCGACCGTCAGGAAGACCCACCGATAGTCGAGCCCGCTCGGAACGAGCCGCTCGACGAGCGGCGCCAGTTCCTCGGCCGGCATCGCGAAGGCGTCGGCGAGCGCGCTCGCGCCCAGGGCGACCGGCAGCTCGAGCACGATCGTGGTTGGCTCGACCGACGCGATCTCGACGCGGCCTCCCAATCGATCGGTGAGACGTGCGGAGATCGCGAGCGCGAGGGTCTCGTTCGTTCGCGTCCCGAAGCACGCTCCGTAGATCGCTACCCGCCCTCGGATCGCGACCGTGACCCGCTCATCGTCGGCGAGCGCATCGACCGCGAGGGCTGCGGTCCGCCGTTCGTTGAGCCGGGCCCGGTCCCCGACGCTGAGCGGGTAGGAGTCGAGGTTCCCGATCCGGCGCAGTCGGCCGATCTCCTGCGCCACCTCGAACGGAACGGGAAGATCTTCTCCGGCCCAACGCGGTTCCTGGCCGATCTCGTTCACCGCTTCGACCAGGAGCTCGTCGTCCCGGTGCTCCACCACCTTCCACGTCCTTCCGTGGAGCAGGAAGACCTCCTCGGGCTGCGAGAGGATCTGGGTGAGCACGAACCGCTCGTCCAGCGTCCCGATCGGTCGACGGCTGGCGATGTCGCGAAGTCGGTAGGTCCGCTCCTCGGGGATCAGCGAGAGGGTCGCGTAGAATCGTCGCAGGGTCCCCCGGCCCGGACCGAGCCGGGTTCCCACCGAGCGCGCGAGACCGAGCCCCTCGAGATAGTCGAGCAGCTCGCCCCACTCGACCTCGGAAAGCCCGGACGCCGGCGCGGCGTGGCTCAGCGTAGCGACGAGTTCCTGGCGGTCCACCGTTCCCTGCGCCCGTAGGGCCGCCACGACCTGCTGGGCGATCGCGAGGCGATTGCGTACGCGCCAGCGGGTCGGCTCGATCTCCCCGGCCATCGCCCTCCGGGCAAGGACGGCGGCCTCCTCGAGATCGTCGTCGTCGAAGCCGATCACGGCGCCGTGAATCGTCCGCTCGAGCCGGTGACCGCTGCGACCGACGCGCTGGACGAGGCGGCCGACCTGATGCGGGGATCCGAGCTGGACAACGTGGTCGACCTCGCCGATATCGATCCCGAGCTCAAGCGAGCTCGTCGCGACCAGGCCGCGCAGCCTCCCCTCCCGGAAGGCGATCTCGGCCTCCTCGCGCACCTCGCGCGAGAGCGAGCCGTGATGGACCGCGACCGCGAGGTCCGGCGCGAGCCGATGGAGTCGGGCCGCGATCCCTTCGGCCGTCGGCCGTGTGTTGACGAAGATGAGAGTGGTCCGATGCGCTCGGATCTCCTCCTCGAGCTCCCGAAGGACCGGCACGAGCGTCGCATCGGCACGCAGCTCGGCCACGATCTCCGTGGGCAGAGGCTCACGGTCCGTGCGAGGTCGCTTCGCGTTGAGCACGATCTCGCGGCGGCCGGCGGCGGAACGGACCTCGACCTGCCGGGGATGCGGGCTCAGATAGCGCGCGACGTCCTCCGGATTGCCGATCGTCGCGGACAGCCCGATGCGACGGACCGGTCGGCCGACCCACGCGTCCAAGCGCTCGAGCGTCAGCGCGAGCTGCGCCCCCCGATCCGAGGGGACGAGCTCGTGGATCTCGTCGACCACCACCGTGCGCACGCCGCGCAGCGCCTCCCGAAGACGCGTTCCGACGAGAAGGATTTGGAGCGTTTCCGGTGTCGTGAGGAGCAGGTCCGGGGGCCGACGGGACTGGGCGAGACGCTGCGCGGAAGAGGTGTCGCCGTGGCGGACCGCCGCGACGAGCCCCACCTCCTTCGCAAGGTCGACGATCCGGTGCTCGAGGTCCCGGTTCAGCGCTCGCAACGGGGTGACATAGAGGATGCTGGTCGGGGGGCTCGGGTCCTTGAGCTGGCGAGAGAGCAGCGGAAGGAGAGCGGCCTCGGTCTTCCCGGTCCCGGTCGGGGACAGAAGGAGCGCGTCGGCCGAACTCCGAAGCAGTGGAATGGCGAGACTCTGGATCTCGGTAGGCTCTTCGATCCCACGACGCTGCGCGGCCTCGATCACGCGTCGGTCCAAGGAGGCGAACCCCGCACCCTCCGGGACCATGCACGGGCCGGGACCACGGTCGAGAAAACGCCGTCGGGATACCGGCCGCTCCGTTCCGCGGGCTCGCCCTTATACGGGACGGACCCTCCCACGCCCCGGCCCCGGCGACGGCGAGCTGAGGGCCCAGAGAGCGATGGCACAGCGGTCGGCGGCCGTATTCGGGGCGGAGGGATTCATTGGTGGCTATCTCGTCCCGTACCTCCGTACCGCGGGGTTCGCCACGACGGCGGTGAGCCAGCATGCGATCCCCGCCCCGTCGCGGATCCGGGGCGTGCGCTACGCTTCGGCCTGCGACGTGACCGATGCCCGACGCGTGAACTCGATCGTCCGGCAAGCCCGCCCCGACCTCGTCTTCCATCTCGCGGCCATGAGCTCGCCCACCGTCTCGTGGTCCGCGCCGTGGGCCACGATCCAGGTCAACGCCCGCGGCACGCTGAACGTCCTCGAGGCGATCCGTCGCCTCGCGCCGGGCACCCGAGTGTTCGTGGCGTGCTCGAGCGCCGAGTACGGGCACGGGCACCGGGCCGGCACGCCGACGGCGGAGACGGCCGGGCTTCTCCCCCTGCACCCCTACGGGGTGAGCAAGGTCGCTCAGGACCTCCTCGCCTACCAGTACTTCACGAACTACGGGGTCCGGACGATCCGAGGACGCATCTTCAACACCATTGGGCCGGGGAAGACCGGCGAGGTGACCAGCGATATCGCGCGACAGCTGGTGGCGATCGAGCGCGGTGCGCGGCCGAAGGTGGTTCGCGTCGGGAACCTCAACGCTCGGCGGGACTTCACGGACGTGCGCGACATGGTCCGAGCGATGGTGTCGATTACCCAGCGCGGGAAGGCTGGGGAGGTCTACAACCTCGCGAGCGGACGCGAACACTCCGTCCGCGATGTCCTGCGGACCCTGATCGACCTCTCTCGAACGCACGCCACGTGGAAGGTGGAGCGGAGCCGGCTCCGCCCGACCGATGAGCCGTACATCGTCGGGAACGCGGACCGGCTGCGCCGGGCGACCGGTTGGTCCCCCCACTTCACCCTTCGCCGCACCCTGGAAGACATTCTCGATGCGTTCCGCGCCCTCCCATGACCTCTTCGTCGCCGGCGCCGCGCGAGATCTCGGTCGTCTGTCCCACGTACCAGGAGGGCGCGTCGATCGCGAGGTTCCTGGAGCGCGTTCGCGGGGCCGCCGCCCGGTTCACGGACTGTCGGCTCGCCGAGCTCATCTTCGTCGACGACGGCAGCACCGACGGCACGATCGAGACCCTGCGCGAGGCGGAGCGGACGTGGACGTCCCCCCGGGCGGTCCTGATCGTGCGGGCCCACAAGGCCGGGACCGTCTCGGCCCAGATTCTCGGGTTCCGGCGGGCCTCCTCGCCGCTCGTCGTCACGATGGATGCGGACGGACAGCACCCGGCCGAGACGATCGCCCGGCTCGCCGGGGCCTGGGAACCGTCGGTCGACCTCGTGGTCGCCTCGCGCTACGTGGCCGGGGGCCACGTCGAGTGGGAGTTCGCGCATCGCGCCCTCATCAGCGCCGGCGCCCGGAGGATCTCCCGCATCGCGCTGCCGGGGGCGCGTCGCCTGCGCGATCCGCTCTCCGGATTCTTCCTGGCCCGTCGCGAGCTCGTCTCCGAGCTCCCGCCCACGGACCCCGGTTACAAGATCCTCCTCTACGTGCTCGCGATGCACCCGCGCGCCGAGATCCGTGAGGTCGGATACGAGATGGGGATGCGCATCGCCGGCGAGTCGAAGCTGGTGAGGGGCCTCGGGTTCATCCCCTCCTTCCTGAGGGAAGTGTCGCGGTATCGCCGCTTGGCGCGATCCTCCCCGCGGCGGCCGGTGTCACCCGCCGGCACCCGGTGAATCGGCCGCGCCCGAGACTCGCCGCCCCCGGTCCACGAACCGGCGGTAGTACCTCCGAAGGGACGGGAAGAAGATCGCCAGGACCCAGACGGGCCAGACCCAGTAATTGAGGTGGAGGAAGAACCCGGGCCCGCTCGCGTTGCCGCAGCCGCCCTGGGCGCCGAGGACCGCACCGCAGAAGAAGGCGCCCGGGTCCCACACGAAGAACGGGAGGACCCACCCGACGCTCACTCCGATCGCGATCCCGAGATTCTTCCAGTCGCGTCGGAGGAGATAGTACAGCGCGACGAATACGTTCGCGAACTGCTTGGCCCCGAGGGCGAGGTAGGTCGCCCAGTTC
>JAKAPG010000185.1 GCA_021823085.1 Thermoplasmata archaeon
TCTGCCGAGTTTAACGGCTGGATCTACGATCACGTGCCGTACTTCGACGCCATACCGGCGGTGTTTCGCTGGGCGGAAATGACCGTCCTGGCCTACGGTGTCCTCCTCGGGCTCCTCCTCTCGGACATTCAGCGAGGGACCTGGCCGAAGGCCGACCTGGCGAAGTACTTCCACCTCCGTAGGAGGGGCAGCCCGACCCAGCCGCACTCCGCCGGACGATCTGCTCGGGCGCTCCGCCGCGCTGCCGGCCAGCTCGGCCCGCGTCTCCGGCGACGGGACGCCCTCTCGGTCCTCGCCGTGACCATCATCACTCTGACCGTCCTACAAACCTTCGAGGTAGTAGCCCAGCCACCGGGGTTGTTCGAGTATCCGGCCCCCTACTTAGCCGGTTACGCCTGGATTCGCTCCGCCCCGCTGCACGGAGGGATTCTCGGAGTGCCGTTCAGCGGCATCTACGAACGCAGCCCATGGGGAGGCGTCACCGAGAGCTCGCTGCTAATGGCCCCGTACTATACCGGCGGCGAGGTCGACATCTTTGAGGCCGGCACTCCCTATTCTCTCGCACTTGACACCTTTGTCGGTAATGGTCTGACGTACGGCTACACCCGGAACATGACGAAGTTCCTCGGCGGTGCGAACATCCAGTACGTCGTAGCCACCCGTTACTCCAACTGGTCGTACATCAATTCGTTCGCGTACCCTCCCCGGCTCTCCTACTTCGCACTCGCCAATCAGACGGGGCTGGGGGTCCCCACCGTTACCCGCGGAACCCAGAGCATCTATGCGGTGCCCGGCGTCGTGGGGAACGTCTCCTTCCACCCCCGATACTTCCTCTATTTCGGGTCACCGTCTCTCTTGTACCAGATCTTAGATCAACCATGGTACCTCGGCTCCGGCGACGTCCTGGTCGACGGAAGCTCGCTGGTGTCGGGCGCCTCCGCGTTTGCTGCCCACGCTGCGGGCATCATCACGACCCCGGAGGACCTCGGCTCGGTCCCGACCGACGTACTGCGTTCGGCCGAGGCGGCGGGAGTTCCCATCCAGATCGTCGCTGCAGCCGGGGTCGCTAACGGCGTCAATGTGACCTCCCAGTTCGACCCCTGGAACGCCTCGGGCGGGAGTATCGTGACGGTCGACGGGCCGACCGGGACCCTGGTCAATGGCATGTCCGGAGCTTCGCTCTATGCGGCAGGATACCGTGCCATCTCCGTGAGCGCCCGCGTCGCCCTCCCCCCCGGCCCGACGTGGCTTGAGGCGAGTTATGACGTCGCATCCATCCGGGCCCTATTACCGGGTGCCCCCATCGAGGCTCGCGCCCCTCTCCCGTACCTCGCGCCGGCCTTCGCCCAGGCCGTGGAAGCGAACAACAGCACCGCGCCCGCTCCTCAGAACGTCTCCCTTGTCAACTCCAGCGGTGGCGCTAAGCTCCGCTGGTCGTTCGTCGCCAACGCGAGCGCCGCCCAATACCTTCGTCTCAATGTCACGAACCTCTCCGGTTGGAACGGCCTCTCCTTTGACATCGACGGAAACGCTCAAATCCCCGTCACGTGGAGAATCGTAGCGAACGCGACCGAGTGGGACGTGCCCGCGGGTGAAACCTTTGTACCAATACAGGGAAACCTTACGCGCCTATCCTTCTACCTGCCCCCGACGGGGTACGCCGCTGGAGCTGGTCCGATGACGTCCCCGGGTCGCGTGAGCGTAGTGGAGCTCGTTATCCCGCCGGGCGTCAACGCCAGTTCGCTTACGATGTCGAACTTTTCCCTGTTCCGGGCGGGCTCGTCGGGGTACCGTACCGTATCGCTCGGCAACCTCTCGCTCGCCCCCACCGGTAACCTCACGGTCAGCGCCCCGCTGGGAACGCGGATCAATTCCGTCACCGTATCGGCGGGAGCCTTCGCGACCCCGACGACTTCTCCATTCGATCCCGGGTACTCGGCCCTAGGGAGCCCGACGCAGTTCACCTTCGATCCCACAATGAGCGGATGGGGGATCGTGCTGCTCGCACAGACGTTCGACCCGTCGTGGAACCTCGCCGGAGCTGGCCCGGCGCTTCACGCCGCCGGCAATGTCGGCCTGAATGCTTGGCTCGTCGACCTCACCCCAGCGAGTCACCTTACGCTCTCCTACTCCGGAGACCGCCTTGAATCCCGGGCCTACGAGATCACGCTGATCGCTGGAGCCGCGACCGTCGGGGCCGTGGTGATCGTGCGACGCCGATTGCGAGGGAGGCGCATCCCTGACCTCGGATGATGCGCCAGTCCGCTGGGGCGCCGTCGGACCGCCCCCACGTGATGATTCTCTCCCGGTGCAGCAGCGAGTACAATTCCTCCCGGGGAGGTGTCGACGTCTTGGCGCGTCGCCACGCGGAGATACTCGCAGGGCAGGGCCTCCCGGTCCTCTACGTCGGCACCGCACCCATCGGTGACGATCGGATCGAGAACATCGTGGTCCGGACCCACGACCTCCTCCCCCCGCGTACGGCCAATGCCGCGGTGGGTCCGGTCGCCTACCTCATCAACGAGGCCGCCCACGTCGGGCACGCGGGCTTGGTCGCGGCCAAGGTCCTTCGTCGCCGCCCTGTCGACCTGGTCGTTTCAAACTCGTCCCTATCCACGCTCCTGCTCAAGGTGATGGCGGGAAGAACTCCGGTCGTCCACTACGTCCACGACGGAATCTATTCCAGCGACGGGGCCACGACCGAGCGCAAGAGCTTCCTTCGCTACTTGGTCAACAACGTTCTCGAGAAGCTTGCGATCCGCGCGGCCGACCGCGTGATCTGCGCGTCCGACGTGATCGCCCACCAAGCCGTCATCGCGGGCATCTCGGAAACGAAACTGTCGATCATGTATCCGCTGCTCCGACCGGCGGCACCCGCGCGTCGAAGCGGATCCTTGCCCGAATGGCTCTCTGCCCTCCGACCCTACGTTCTGTCCGTAGGGCAGCAAACCGGTCGGAAGCGCTTCGATCTGGTGATCCGGGCGCTGCACCAGCTGCCCCGGACCTACCGACTCGTCTTGGTGGGCGACGGGCCCCTTCACGGCGCCTACCGTCTCCAGGCCGAGGAGGAAGGGCTGGCCGAGCGGGTGGTCTTCCTGCCGGACGTCTCTGACGAGCTCCTGGACCGGCTCTACCGAGATTGCAGCGCCTATGTCCTCGCGAGCGAGAACGAAGGGTTCCCGATCACCGTCGCCGAGGCGTTGCTCCACGGCCGACCGGTCATCCTGGCCTGCCCGTCCACCTCGCGACTGGGAGAGACCCTCGCCTACGAGCACTTCGCCGTTCTCGAGGATCTGTCGGAAGCCAGCCTGGCGCGGGCGATTGGCGACGCGATCCGTCAGGAGCAGGCGCGACCCGAGGAGCTCCGCCGTTCGATCCAGACCTGGGCGACGGCCCGCTTCCCCACCGCGGAGCACATCCTGAGGGAGTACGACGGGATCTTCGATGCGCTCTTCGGCCGGGATCCCCCCCAGCCGGGCCGAAGTCCCGGCGGTTGAGCGACCTCGATCCGCTCGGCCTTGGGACATTAATCAGGAGACGGGCGGGTTGAGCGCCGCGAGATCTTCTCGGGTCGGTTGAACCACCCGTACCTCGAGCTGCGCCTGGAACGCCTTCAGCAAGTCGATCACCGGCCCAGCATC
>JAKAPG010000186.1 GCA_021823085.1 Thermoplasmata archaeon
CGCTCTCCAGGACGATCCGTTCGGTGTCCGAGAACGGAGCGAAGCCGACGCCGAAGCTCGTGTCGTTCGCGAGGACCTCCTTCTGGTCGAAGACCCCGCGAAGGTCGACGGAGCCCTGACCGATCTTGCAGTCGATATCGAGGTCCCGTTCGGTGTCCAGATGGGCCGCGACGCTTCCGACGTACTTGCGGGCCGCGTCGATGGCGACCTGGCGGAACGGGAGCTTCTCGCCATTGACCTCGGTGGTGGCCCGGCCCACGAGCAGGATGTAGATGGGGGCCGTGAGCTTCCCCCCGCCGAACCTCGGCTCGGCCGCTCCTCCGACGACCTGGGTCTCGTCCGTGTTGTGATGGAGGATCTTGCCGAACTCGTCCAGGTACAGACGGCACAGCGCCCGGCTCACCGACTCCGAGACCCCATCCGCGATCGAGTCGGGGTGCCCGAGGCCCTTGCGCTCGACCAACTCGACGTTCTGGTCCTCGATGTGCATGCTTCGAAGCGGCTCGACCCGGATGTTTCGGCCCATCAGCGGCACCCGCGGCGGCGGTATCCGATGTGAGTTTAAGCATTGCGTCAATGGGGCGACCGGAGCTGAGCGCGGGGAACTTGCGCGGGGCGAAAATCGTCCCTCCCCGGATCGCTCGGCGTTCGTCAGGGAACCGGCCCGACGTGAGGGCAGCTCGGTGTCGCGCCACCGATCACGGGACGCGGGCGAACGGAAAGGCGAGACCGATCTTCACTCCCGACGGTCGCGCTCGAGCGACAAACCGCGTACTTTTTACAGACCGCGCCATGCCGGGGCATGGCTCCTTTTGGGACCGTTCGTCGAGCGCTGTGGGTCGTGCCGGTCGTAATCCTGATCGCGCTGGTGATGCTGGCGCCGAGCTTTTCCGCAGTGACTCAGGGATCTTCGGGTGTCGTCGCTCAGGCCCCCGTAGCGGGGACCGTGGGCTCCGTGCTCTCCCCCGCAGGGTCCACGGTCGCGCCCGTCTCGACCTCGACGGCCTCGGCCGCCTCGGAGTTGCAGACCCTGCTCCAGGCGAGACCCTCTTTTGCCAGCACCCCATGGATTGAGAACCTTCTGCACCCATCCAAGGGCGCGTCCCCTCTCGCTTCGCTCCCGAACCTCGCTCTTCTGGAGAACCCCGCGAAGACGGTCAACGGCGAGGTCCACCTCGCCTATACCACGCAGCCCGCCCCCATGGGCATCGCGGACTTTGGTATCGGTGCCAACGGACCGTACGCGCTCAACGTTTCCCGGATCCTGGGCAGCATCACATTCGAGAGCCCACCGGCCGCCACCAACCCCGGCTCCCAGGGTGTGATCGCTCCGAGCGAGCAGACCCTTGGGGCCATCGGCTCCCCGTACACGTTCGGGATCCAGCTCAACACCATCCTCACGAACGTAGAGCTCCCCGGTGTGTCCAATGGGACGTTCTGGACCCAGAACGTCGTCAACATGAATTCGACCGGCATCCACTTCGTGCAGGACGTCTTCAACTTCACCTACGGCTCCCACTTCGCGATCCCCACGTCGGGAACGCTCGTCTCGGGCTGCGCGGGGACGAACCTCACGATCATGCTCGAGGTCTACGGGGGCGTCTTCCAGTGCGTGGGAGGAACGGTGCCCATCAACCCGTCCGATTTCCCGCTCACTCTCAACTTCTACAACAACGCCACGATCAACTCGGACAATCGGGACGTACTGACCTTCGGATACCTCTTCACCGGCGCGGGCGGATTCACCTCCGGCGGAACGTTGGACCAGTTGGTCTTCAACAGCCCCGGAGCGCCGCTCGCTCCTCCGGCCCAGCCTCCGAAGTTCACCATCAACGGCTACCAATACAACCCCGCCGGGCTGTACAACGACGCCGAGCTGACCTTGGCCGGCGGCATCGGCGGATCGAACGGCGTGTTCTCCACGATCAACAGCACCATGTCGCTCGAGTACACGAACTCGACCTCCGGCTACAAGAACTTCCCGTCGGCGATGGACTTCGGTGACGACACCGGGGAAACGTCGACGGGGGTCGCCACCTACTGGACCGGCACGGGCAGCTCGAACGCCGTGGTCCACGAGGACACCGGCCCGTCGCTCCTCTACGGGCTCTGGAACACCCCCGCGGACATCTCGGCGGCGCCGGGCGTCATCCACGTCGCCGGAACGATCGCGCCGGACTACGGGTTCGTCTTCGCGGGGAACGTGGCTCCCGGCGTGAGCTCGACGAACCTGAGCTACGTCCCGAGCCTGTCGGGCACGGGCAGCTTCTCGACCTGGGTGCCTCCCGCGGCCGCCGGGAGCGTGATCCCGAACGGCTGGTACTTCCAGTCGTGGGCTCCGAAGGCCGCGGTGCTGAACGGTTCCAATGCCCTCGGAGCGGGCCCGGTCGCCTCGTCGATGACGAGCTACGACATCACGCTCAACTCGTCCGCGAGCCTGAACGCCCCGCTCTACATGTACGGCGATGCGCAAGCGGAGAGCCTGGCGCTCAACGTAACGGGAACCTCGAGCGCTCCGTACGACTTCTCGGGCCTCGTCATCAGCCCGAACATCACCTTCCGCCACCTCAACGACTTTGGCTTCCCGACGTTCGCGCTCCTCCAGGCTCAGGGCCTCTCGGGAGAGTTGCAGGTCAACGACCTCTCGCAATCGAACACGAGCTCGACCTACATCTACGATGCGGTCGCGAACCTCACCGCTGCCGGATTCCCGGCTCCCCCGTTGACGTTCTACGGCCTCGAGAACTACTCGACCCAGTTCAACGTCTGGGACAGCATGGCCCCGCAGCTCACGAACCTGACCCTCGTCGGTCAGGCGGCCTTCCCCGGCGCCTCGACGCAGGGTGGCATCCTCATCCTCTGGAACGACGTGAGCGCCTCCGTGGCCGACGTCTCGGTCGCTGGCGCGAGCTACGGCGTCTTCGTCGGAGACTCGCAAATGACCAGCGTCCGCTCGGTATCGGCTGCGGGCGCGTCGAACGCGGTCGACGACATCAGCTCCTCCGGGACGATGGCCCAGGACATTCGTGCGAGCGGAACGAGCACCTTCGGTGTGTACGCCGTTTCGAGCACGGGCGGATCCTACGGGGCCATCGACGCGAGCGGCGGTGCTATCGGGGTGTACGCCGGCGTCTACATCGGCCCCGGCCCGTATGCCTATTACAACTCGGTGGGGATCTCGGCCACCGCCGTTCAGGGCGTCTCGGCCACCAGCTCCTCGGACGGAGCGGTCCTGTTCCTTTCGAGCCTGAACGTGATCTCTCAGGTCGCAGCGACGGGCGGCGGCTCCGTCGGACTCGTCACGGTGGTGAACGTCCAGGCCGCGATCAGCGGCGTGAGCGCGACCGGTGCCGTGGCCGCCTTCGTGGACGAAGGCTCGGCCGGACTGGTGGTGACCAACGTTTCGAGCGCGGGCGATCTGGAGGCGGTGGGTCTGGACGCGACCCAGAGCTCGTTCATCTCCGGCGTGACCTCATCCGGCGATCTGTTCGGCATCTATGCCTTCGGCGGTGCGGCCAACGACACGATCACCCGGAGCACGTTCTTCGCGGACGCGAGCTACGGCGTTGCGCTGGGTAGCAGTACCTCCGACATCACGGTCTACCTGAACAACTTCCTCGGCAACAACGGGGCC
>JAKAPG010000187.1 GCA_021823085.1 Thermoplasmata archaeon
GTGTTCGAGGTGGAGAACGGCGCGTATAGCTACACGGTGGTGGGGCCGAGCGGGTACACGGCGACGCCGAGTTCGGGCACCGTGACGGTGACCGGAGCCCCGGCGACGGTCCCGATCAGTTTCACGGCGACCTCGTCGGGTGTGTCGGCCGTGGCCGGCCCGCCGACCACCTGGGGCATGGAACGGGTGCTCGTGACGACACAAGGGCCTGCAGCGACCTGCAGGACGTAGGAGGGCGAGGTCGATCTTGGACGCGAGTGCTGGGCGTACGCGCGGCATCGGGCTCGTCATCGTATCGGTTGCCCTCGTCGCGCTCCTCTTGCTCACGGCAGCCGTCCCGAGTGCCGGAGCCGGCATTCGGGGGCGAGCCCCCCTCCCGGCCGCGACGCCGCACGTCCGGGGGTCTGGGGCCAGCCACGTTGGGTCTGCGGCCAGCCACGTGAACCCCTTCTCCTCCTACAAGCAGGAGCCCGCCCCCGTGGGCATCACGGATTTCGGGATCGGACCGAGCGGAACTCCCTATGAGTACAACACGAGTTCGTGGCTCGACCGGGCCACCTTCGAGCGATTGGATGTCAATGGCACCGCCGCCCCCTTCGGCACAACGTCGTTCCTGCCGGCGGACGGACTCGGCGTAACGCTTCAGCAGAACGTCGTCCTTGTGTTCCACGACAGCGGCCAGACCTACTACTACTGGGTCCAGAATGTCGCAGGGATCACCCCGGGCGGTTGCCCGCCGGGGACCGCCCCGGTGTTCTCCAACAACCAGTGGGAGATCCTTGTGGGCAGCTGCCCGAGCAATCCGCTCGCTCCGCAACACAACACGACGAGCTACGTCTACTTCGTGAACGACGTGTACAACTTCAGTGCCTCGGGGCCTGAGGGGGCCCCTCTCTACCCTTCGTCGATTCAAGGGAATGGGCTGGTCTACGGCGGCGTGGTCTACGCGGCGGCGGCCGAGAACCTGCCCGGCAACCAGATCACCCTCGCCTTCCCGTCCACGATCCAGCTCAAGGTAGTCAGCGTGCCGGTCGGCAACGAGCCCGAAGTCGCCTTCGAGTACAACGATGGGTACGGCTGGCAGACCTACGATGTAGCGCGCTTTCCCTTTGCGACCAACGTAACCGGCGGGAGCTCCTTCCAGGTCAACGGCTACTCCTACAACCCCGACGGCCTGTTCACCGATTCCGAACTTGACCTGGGAGGCTTCGGAGACGGGACCTACTCGTCGCTCGCCAACACCAGCCTCTCGATGGCGATGTACTACTGGAACGGCCACGACTACCAGGCGCCACCGAACGCCTACAATTTCGGCGGTGACACGGCCGAGTCGGTCGACTATGCCCGGGTCGCATCTCAGTTCGACCCAACGACGGGCGATGTCGGTTCGAGCATCGTCAACGCCACGACGGGAACCGCGCTCGGGCCGTTGTACACCCGGGGCCAGGTGGCGGAGCTTCAGGTGGAGCCGTCGATCGCCGCAGGGAATCTCTCCTACGGTGGCCAGAATCACTCGTTCGTGGGGGGGCTCTACCGGCAGACGATCGCCCCGGGCACCTACGACCTGACGCTGTGGAGTTCCGGCGGAGCGCTCATCTGGAACGCCGGGGTCACGCTGGCCGCCGGTCAGTTCCTCTCCTTCGCGCCACCGACGTACCTCACGTTCGTGGAGCAGGGACTCCCTTCGGGGTCCATCTGGTCCGTGGTCGTGAGCGGAATCGAAGAGAGGGCCCGAGTGGGACCCTCGGGTCCCTCGGCCATCGCCTTCACCGCCACCACCGGGAAGTATCTCTTCGACGTCGTGGGTCCCCCCGGATATGCGGCGACGCCCGCGAACGGCACCGTGAGCGTGGCGGGAGCCCCTGAAACGGTGTCGGTGGCGTTCACGCTGACGGCGCCGGCGACGTATGCACTGACGTTCACGGAGAGCGGCCTTCCGTCCGGCGCGACGTGGTCGGTGGTGCTGAACGGCGTCGAGCAAACGGGCACCGCGGGCTCCTCGATCGTGTTCGAGGTAGAGAACGGCGTGTATTCGTATTCGGTGTCGGGTCCGAGCGGGTACGCGCCCTCACCGGCGTCGGGTACGGTGACGGTTCGCGGGACGCCGGTGACGGTCCCGGTGATGTTTGGAGCCTCCTCCGCAAGCGCGGTGGGTGAGATTCCGCTCACGGCCGGGGCGGCGCCGGTCGTTCCGTACCGGGGCGAGAGCTCGGGGCTCTCGGGGGCCCTGGGAGAGTAGGATGCCATTGCCAGGAGAGGTCACGGCGCGAAGGAGCTAAGCCGGAGGAAGCAAAACATGAGGACCAAGGAACGGAGCCCGGAGAGGAGCGAACGCGACACGAGCCCACATCGAGCGGGAGGCCGGAATCGACCGGTGGGTCGAAGTGCCCGGCTGCTGACGCCCTGCGTAGCGGTAGGCGTTCTCGCGATCATGGTATTTGCCAGCCTTGCGGCGGCGGGCGGTTTCGCGAAGGCGACCGGCGGATCGCCACCGTCCATCGGGTCTGCGTCGGCGGACGGCGCCGTCCTCCCCGGAGCCTCGTCGCCCGACGCCGCCGGGCATCCGGCGTCGCCGGTCGAGCTCTCCTCCTCCGGCTTCGTACCCGTTTCGGGCACGGTTCCGTCGATCCCGGCCGGGGCCGTGGCGCTCCCGTCGATCAACCTCAGTCGGCCGGCGACGGTCGAGCTCGGACTCGCCCTGCAGAATGCCTCCGCGCTCACGCAGCTGCTGACGGAGATTTCGACCCCGGGCTCGTTGCTTTACCATCAATACGTGACGCACGATGAGTTCGTGAACTGGTTCGAGCCGAGCCAGGCCACCTGGGTCGGGGTCGCCAATTACTATCGGGCCCAAGGTCTCACGGTGACGGAGTCCAACGACCGTCTCTACGCAACCGTCGAAGGAACGCTGGGAGAGCTTCAGCAGGCGTTTCGGACCCAGTTCACCGAGTATTCGACAGCGCTCGGAGACTACTACTTCAACACCGAGCCAATCAGCGTACCGACCGACTTCTCCGCGACCGTCACGAGCGAGATCGGCTTCACGAACTATCCCTACCTGATTCCTTCGATCAGCTACAACCCGGCGCTGGTGACCACGAACCCGACGAACCTCACCGATGCGATCGCGCTGGCGGAGGGAGAGGGATTCGGCGGGGCGGTCCAGCCCCAGCCCCCGTACACCCCGCAGTCGCTCCAGATTGCCTACAACGAATCCGGCCTGTTGAGCCGAGGGTACGACGGTCAGTACGAGACGATCGCGGTGACCGATGCCTACGGCGACCCCACGGCGGCGGAGGATCTCGCGCTGTTCGACTCGTCATTCAACCTGCCGCCTCCTCCCACGTTCACGTCGATCGAGCCGTACGGGCCGCCGCAGGGACCCCAAGCGCAGATCTCCCAGGCGTTGAGCTCGGTGGAGACCGAGTGGGAGATCGAGGCGGCGCTGGACTTCCAGATGGCGCACATCTTCGCGCCCGGGGCGAACCTGCTCACGGCGATTTCGCCGGACGGAGACTTCACGCTCGACCAGACGCTGGTCTACCTCATCACGAACCAGCTCGCGAACGTGATCTCGAACAGCTGGGGGGTCCCCGAGCAAGAGGCGGGCTCGTTCG
>JAKAPG010000188.1 GCA_021823085.1 Thermoplasmata archaeon
CTCGGGCGTTCCCCTCTCGTCATCGCAAAGGTCGAAGGGCCAGCGAAGGAAGGGGGCACGCGCGTCCGACTCAAGGACCGGTCGATCCTCGTCGAGGGCACGGCCCCTGCGGGAGAGCTCGTCGTCGTCCGGCTCCGCGCTCCCGACGCGTCGACGGGGTCGATCCTCTCCTTCGGCACGGCCGGCCCGATCCGTCCTTCCGAGCCGGTAGCCGCCGGCGCCGCGGTCCGATGACCGACGACGTCCGCCTCGACCTGCACGTTCACTCGCACCACTCGCCGGATTCCCGGATGACGGTCGAAGCGATCGTCGGCGCCGCCGTGGAGGCGGGCCTCCGAGGGATCGCGCTCACCGACCACAACACGGTCCGGGGACTGCGCGAGCTCACCGTCCTCCAGAAACAATACCCTCGCTACCTCTTCGTCCCGGGCGTCGAGGTCTCGGCCTCCGAGGGCCATCTGCTCGCCTACGGACTCTCCGAGGTCCCGCCCCGGGGTCGCTCCGTCCCCGAGACCGTCGACTGGGTGGAGGCTCACGGGGGCGTGGCGGTGCTCGCCCATCCGTTCCGCCGCAACCACGGCGTTGGCGAGCGGGTCTCGCGCGAGGCCCGGATCGACGCCATCGAGGTCCGCAACGGACACAATTCCGAGCTCGCGAACGCGAGGGCCGAGCTGATCGCAGCGCAACGGCATCTCGGCATGACCGGCGGGAGCGACGCTCACGCCGTCCGTGAGATCGGGAGAGCCTACACGCTGGTGCCGGAGCCCCTCTCGACCCTGGACGATCTCCTCGAACATCTCCGTCGTCGCGAGACGCGGGCGGAGGGGGTCTCACTGGGCCCGGGGGGTCAGTTCCGCGTCGGAGTGAGGTCGGCGTTCCTGCGCGTCGGACGGGGCTTCCGCTCGATCTAGGCCACGCCCAGCGGACGACCCGCCCCGGGAGCGCGCGAAGGCGACACGATACGTACCACCCGCTCAAGAACGCGGCGCAGCCTACTCCGACCCGAAGAGAGGGGCATGGGCGCAGCGGGCGAAGAGAGTGCGGGCCGGTGTCCGGTGGTGCACGGGACGACGAACGTCGGGATGAGGTCGAACAGCGACTGGTGGCCGAACCGGTTGAACCTCAGGATCCTCCGACTGAACTCCCCGCAGTCGAACCCGATGGGACCGACCTTCGATTACGCCGAAGAGTTCCAGAAGCTCGACTTCAAGGCACTGAAGGCAGACCTCCGCGCTCTGCTGACGGACAGCCAGGACTGGTGGCCGGCGGATTTCGGCCACTACGGAGGGCTCTTCCTCCGGATGGCATGGCACGCGGCCGGCACCTACCGTGTCGGCGACGGACGCGGCGGCGCGGGTACCGGTCAGCAGCGCTTTGCGCCGCTCAACTCCTGGCCGGACAACGTTCTCCTCGACAAGGCCCGCCGTCTGCTTTGGCCGGTCAAACAGAAGTACGGCCGCAGCATCTCCTGGGCCGACCTCATCGTTCTCTCGGGCAACGTCGCGCTCGAGTCGATGGGTTTCAAGACCTTCGGCTTCGGCGGCGGGCGCACGGACGTCTATGAGCCGGACGAGTCCGTCTATTGGGGCAAGGAGGCCACCTGGCTCGGGAACCAGCGCTACACCGGCGACCGGGATCTCGAGAATCCTCTCGCCGCCGTGCAGATGGGTCTCATCTATGTGAATCCGGAAGGCCCGGACCGTACTCCGGATCCTCGCGCCGCCGCCCGGGACATCCGAGAGACGTTCAAGCGCATGGCCATGAACGACGAGGAGACCGTCGCGCTCATCGCCGGTGGACATACCTTCGGCAAGACCCACGGCGCCGGCGATCCGGCGCTGGTCGGACCCGAACCCGAGGCCGCCCCGATCGAGGAGATGGGCCTCGGCTGGAAGAGCAAGTTCCGCACCGGCAAGGGCAAGGATGCGATCGGAGGGGGCCCCGAGGTCACTTGGACCGTCACGCCGACGAAATGGAGCAACAACTTCTTCGAGAACCTCTTCGGCTACGAGTGGGAGCTCACGAAGAGCCCGGCCGGCGCCTACCAGTTCAAGGCCAAGGGAGACCCCGCGACGATTCCGGACGCCTTCGACCCGTCCCAGCGTCACGTTCCCACGATGCTGGTGACGGACCTCGCTCTGCGGGTCGATCCGGTCTACGAAAAGATCTCGAGGAACTACTACGAGCACCCGGACCGGTTCGCCGACGCGTTCGCCCGGGCATGGTTCAAGCTCACGCACCGCGACATGGGTCCGCGCTCCCGCTACCTGGGGCCCGAGGTCCCGGCGGAGGAGTTGATATGGCAGGACCCAGTTCCCCCCATCGATCACGAGCTGATCGACTCCAAGGACATCGAAGAACTGAAGGCCCGGATCCTGGCCTCGGGCCTGTCCATCCCCCAGCTGGTCGAAACCGCATGGGCTTCGGCCGCCACGTTCCGCGGCTCCGACAAGCGCGGTGGGGCCAATGGGGCGCGCATCCGCCTGGCGCCGCAGAAGGACTGGGAGGTCAACCAGCCCGCGCAGTTGGCGAAGGTCCTGGCGACGCTGCAGAGCCTACAAACGGCATTCAACGCCGCGCGGACCGACGGAAAGAAGGTGTCGCTGGCCGACCTGATCGTCCTCGGCGGGGCCGCGGCCGTCGAACGGGCCGCGAAGAAGGCCGGGCTCGACGTGCGCGTCCCCTTCGCACCGGGCCGGACCGACGCGTCGCAAGAGCAGACCGATGTGGAGTCCTTCGGCTACCTCGAACCGGTGGCGGACGGCTTCCGCAACTACCTCAAATGCGGATTCACCGTGCCGGCCGAGGAGCTGCTGATCGACCGGGCGCAACTTCTGACGCTGACCGCACCCGAGATGACGGTCCTTGTCGGCGGCATGCGGGCGCTCAACGCGAACTTCGGACGGTCCCCGCACGGCGTCTTCACGAAGCGGCCCGAGACGCTCACCAACGACTTCTTCGTCAACCTGTTGGACATGCGCACGGAGTGGAAGGCGACCTCGGACGAGAACGTGTTCGAAGGCTACGACCGCAAGAGCGGCGAGCTGAAGTGGACCGGGACCCGCGTGGACCTCATCTTCGGTTCGAACTCCGAGCTGCGGGCCCTGGCCGAGGTCTACGGCGCCGCCGACGCGCAAGCGAAGTTCGTGGCCGACTTCGTGGCCGCGTGGGACAAGGTGATGAGCGCGGACCGCTTCGACCTCCGGCGGCCCGCCGGTCACCGGGCCCGCGCCGCGAGGGCCTCCTAGCGACGAAGGCGGCTCGTTTCCTGCGTCGGACGGGGGACCCTCTCCCTCTATGCCCACCGGTCGAACGCGATCACCCGTTCGTACCCGGTGCCGTCCCCGGCCCGGCGTCGGCACCCCTTAAAGGCGGGAACTTCTGCCCTCGCGCGCGCCAAGGTGGCAGAATGGTTAATGCGACGGACTGCAGATCCGTTTCCTGGGGGTTCGATTCCCTCCCTTGGCTCTCTCATCTCTCCCGGTCGCTCCGGCCCGGCTCCGCCTTCGCGGAAGGTATCCGGACGGTTCGTCGATCCCTTTCGGCCAACGCCGCGTCCCGGCGCACCCTCCCGCGCCCGGGACCAACGTAAAAGACCGAACGCGGCTCGCGGT
>JAKAPG010000189.1 GCA_021823085.1 Thermoplasmata archaeon
TACGCGGCGTAGATGGCCGCGAGTCCGAGGAATCCGAGAGCGGTGAGAATCGAACGTTGAATGGTAAACCCGGTGGAAAAGGTAAGTCCCGCCTTCGCGCCCCCTCGGCTGCTGTAGCTCCCCACGGAATAGCTGAAGGTGATCGGCCACGTGTGCTCGTCGGGAGTCGCCCCGTGGAAGATGCCGAGGATGAACCCGATGATCAGGATCACGGGAACGGTGAGTCCCACGGGAGAGGAGCCATTGAACAAGGCGAAGATGGTATCCAAGATTGACATCGCGGCGCTCCCTAACGGGTATGCGGTATCAACGGCCCTTATTTGATGAGGCTCCTATTAATTAGGTGGAACCACACACGCGTCCGCGCCCCTAGGGGTTCTCCCCCCGCGCGCCTATCGCCGGCTTCCGACGCTCCGGCGACTCGAGGGGGCCGGAATCGCTCCGCCATGGGGGCACTCGGCGGGGCTCCCCTGCGCCTCGTAGATGCGTTCCACCACGCGGTGCGAGAGAGCAAGGTCGATCTCGTGCGCCGCTTGGCAGGTCTCTCGAGGCTCGAGTCCCGCGTTCCGGAAGAGACTCTCCGCGACCCGGTGGTGTCGAAGGTAGTCGACGAGACACTCCCTCCCGCGAGGCGTGAGGCGGCTCTTTCCCCGGTAGCGCTCGATCAGACCGAGACGTTCGAGGACCGTTAGGTGGTCGAGCGCGGACGGGGGCCGAATACGAAGGTCGGTAGCGACCGCCTTCAGCGACGCACCCTTCGGAGAGTCCTCGTTCCCCTGAACCGCGCGGAGCGCGTCGACCTGGCGTCGACTCAGTTCCATCAGGGGTTCCATCGCCTGAACAAGGGACCGGCGATATATTAGGTAGCCCCTATTTCTGAAATCTGTACGAATCTCGAAGTCCCGGACGATCCCTCACCCGTCTTCCGCGATTTCGACCCGGGCGTCGGTGATCGAACCGGGCGAGTGGCGGCGATTTCGGATCACAAGCAATGCCAGCGCGCTCAGGACGAGGATGGCCGAGATCAGGAAGACGACATGCACCCCCTGGAGGAACAATGCTGCCGTATCCGGGCCGACGTTCGCCCGGTTGCCGAGGAGGATTGCCTCGAGTGTCGTAAGCGGCAGGATGCTCGCCAGGATTGCGAGGGTGACGCCGAGGCTGATGGTAGATCCGGTGTTGAGTAAGGTCGTCCCCATCCCGGAGGCGACGCCCCGACGTTCGGCGGGTACGGCGCTCATCATCGCAGCGCGGTTCGGAGAGGCGAAGAGGCCCATTCCGGTCCCTAGGAACACGAACGGTGCGAGAAGCAGGGCGAAGGGTGCGGCCTCTGGGATCGTGGTCAACCAGACGAAACCTCCCGCCGTCACGAGGAGCCCGGCGGTCGTGAACCAGCGTCGACCGTACTTGTCCGAGAAGAACCCGCTCAATGGTCCGGCGACCGCGAGAGATGCCGATACCGGTATCAGGAACAGGCCCGCTACTAAGGGACTGAGGTAAACGGGTGGCCCCTGAAGGTAGAAGATCATCACGAACGTGAACGCGCCGCGGCCGATGGCGTTGAGGAAGGCCGCCAGGGAGGTGTCCGTGAACTGCGCGTTACGGAACAGGCCAAGGTCGAGCATGGGGAACCGTACACGGCCCTCGACGAAGACGAAGACGACGATCAAAAGTATCCCGATGACGAGCCCTGCGGTCATCTCGGTCCCGTTCCACTGTCCGAGCGAGCCGAACGTCAGCGCCACGAGCACCATTGCGAGCCCTCCTCCGAAGGCCAGATTCCCCAGCCAGTCGATCGGCTCCTCCCGCGCGGGCTTCTGGAGCTCGTGGAGGTCGGTGTACGCCCGGTATGTTGCTACGGCGCCGATCGGCACGTTCACGAAGAAGATCCATTGCCAGCCGATCGTCGACGTGATGATTCCTCCCAGCACCAAGCCAACCACCGAGCCGGCGACGATCGACACCTGGTTGATCCCCAGAGCCCGACCCCGCTCGCCCGGAGGGAAGGCGTCCGTCAGGATCGCCGCCGAGTTCGAGAAGAGGAACCCCGCGCCGATGGCTTGGATCATGCGGAAGCTCACGAGCTCGATCCCATTCGTCGAGAATCCGCAGATCAAGGAACCGACGGTGAACACCGCGAACCCGAGAACGTAGAGCCGGACCCGGCCGAACATGTCGGAGAGCCGGCCGAAGCTCAGGAGGACGACGGCCGTGATCAGCGAGTAACCGAGAAGGATCCATAGGAGGGCAACCGCGGAGGATCCGGGCAGTTCCCGGCCGATGGTCGGGAGCGCGATCAGCACGATGTTCGTGTCGATCGACGCCATCAGTGTGGCGATCGTCGTGTTCGAGAGAACGAGCCACTTGTACTGGATCGCCATCGCGAACTAGCCGCCCATGCTCCGAGGAAGAGCGTGGATCCCCGGACGGATCCCGGTCGGCGACAGCTCCACCGGTTACTTCGGGCCCGCCTTGGCTGAGGGTGCCGGCTCCTTCGAGGACTCGTCGGCGATCTCGTCCACGTATTGGCGGAACATCGCCAAGACCGAGCGCGCCGTGATCATCCCGACGATGTGATCGTGCCGCGTCACAACGACCCGCCGAATCCGGTGCTGGGCCATCAGGGCCGCGACCTCATCCATCGGGAGCTCCGTCGCGCAGGTGATCACCGGGTGCGACGCGATGGCTCCGACCCGGATCTTGGCAGGTTCCTGTTCGACCGCGACGACCTTCTCGAGGATGTCGTGCTCGGTGACGATCCCACTGATCGGGTGCTCGCCCCCGGTCACCACCGCGTACCCTTGCCCGTGATCCACCATCAATCGGACGCAGCTGAGGACGTCGGTCTCGGTGTCGACCGTAAGGACCGTCGGGTCCATCAGGTCCTTTGCCCGAAGTGCCATGGCCAAGGGCACGCTCGCGGGTCGATATAGCGGGTACCCGCAACCTTCCCGTCCGTTACGCTAATGCGACATCCGCGTCACCCAGGGACCCGCAGCGCGGACACACGGGTGCTCGGATGTCGGATTTCCTGGCCGTGACGGACCTCACGCGTTCGTTCCGGCCGGGCCCGCCGGCGGTCGACCACGTCTCCTTCACGGTACGCCGCGGCGAGATCTTCAGCCTCCTAGGGCCGAACGGCGCCGGAAAGACTACGACGATCCGCTTGCTCTCGGGACTGATCTATCCGACTTTTGGGGAGGTGCGGATTCTCGGCGGCCTGAGCACCGACCATCACCAGCTCGAGACGATCCACAATGCGATCGGACTCCTACCGGAAGTTCCCGGCCTCTACGAGGGTCTGTCCGCGATCCGGAATCTACGGTTCTACGGACGGATGCACGGACTTAGCGACGCCACGATCCACGAGCGCGCGCGCGAGCTGCTGACGGTCTTCGACATCTGGGACCGGCGCGACGAGAAGGTCGCGACGTACTCGAAGGGGATGAAACAGAGGGTGGCCATCGTTCGCGCCCTCCTCCACGACCCGGGCTGCCTCATCCTCGACGAACCGCTCTCCGGCCTTGACCCCGAGGCAGCGAAGTCCATGCGAGACTTCCTGGTCGAGCAGCGCCGTCGGGGTCGGACCGTCATCTGCTCTAC
>JAKAPG010000190.1 GCA_021823085.1 Thermoplasmata archaeon
GTCGTAGGCGAGTTCGTAGTACGTCTTGCCGGGAGTCCGCGCCTCGAACCGAGTCTGGCCGACTCCCGTGACCGCCACCCGTTCCGTCATCGCAGACCTCCCCCTCCAAACCGTTCTTAGAGGAAATCCCCTTCGCTGAGACCGCGATAGATCAGGAGGAGATCGATCTCCTCCGTCCCGGCCCCAATGCTGGCCAGCCGGGCGTCCCGGTAGAGCATCTCGACGTTCGCGTCGCGCAGATAGCCGCTCCCACCCAGGATCTGGATCGCCTCGCGCGTCACGTACTCCGCGGCCCGGCCGACCACAACCTTCGCCGCTGCCGCCGATCCCCGCAGCTCCCGCGCGCCGGGCGCCACTTGCCATTCGGCGGCGACAGCCCAGAGGTAGACTCGAGCGACCTCGTAGCGAACGGTCATCTCGGCGAGCTTCGCCTGGATTATCTGGAACTCCTTCAGAAGCTGGCCAAACTGCTCTCGGTGGGTGGCATAGAGGTGCGCGATCTCGATGGACCATCGCATCGCGCCGACGTAGATGGACGGGAGGAGTATTCGCTCGATGTCGAGTCCTCGCATCAGGGCGGCCAGACCCTCGTTCTCCCGGCCGACAAGATTTCCGGCCGGTACCGGACAACTATCGAACGCCACCTCGCCCGTCGGGGAAGACCGATTTCCCATCTTCTTCATCGGCGCACCGGTGCGGACTCCCGGGAACCCCCGTTCCACCACGAACGCACTCAGGCCGTGCCGGCCGGGAGCGGTCCGAGCGTAGACGAAGAACAGGTCGGCGACGGGGGCATTTGTGATGAACGTCTTCGTTCCTGTGAGCATGTATCCGACATCCGATGATCGGCGTGCCGTGGTCTCAATCCCTGCGGCGTCGGACCCGTGAGCCGGCTCCGTCAGGGCTAGGGCTCCGATCCGTCGACCGGCGGCAACGGACGGCAGATAGCGTCGCTTGAGTTCGTCGGAGCCCTCGCACACAAGGTTGTGCCCGAACAGGAGAAAGTGGGCTCCCAAGGAGAGGGCAAACGCCGGAGAACCCGTACCCAGTTCTTCGAGTACCACCAGCGCGAGTCGCACATTGGTTCCGATCCCTCCGTACGTCTCTGGGATCATGAGGCCCGTAAAACCAAGTTCGGCGGCCTCGGCGAACGCCTCTGTGTCGAATCGATCGGCCTCGTCCATCGCCCGGAGGTTCGGCCGGAGCCGTTCCCGGGCGAAACGACGGGCCGACCGCACGACTGCCTCCTCGTCAGGGCTGAGCCGGACCTTCATGCCGCCGACCCCTTCTCGACCGTGACCGTGGGGAACTCCAGTACCTCCTCGTCCCGCTGATTGAACGTGGTCGCGCGAAACGCCATCTCGACACGGTTCTTTTCCTGGCCCCATTCGCTCCTAACAAATCGAACATGCCGCGTGTCGTCGATACGAACCGGCCGATGAAACCAAACCTCCCCGATTGACCATAGCGCCACGAAAAGCTTTGGGTCGACGACGCCGGGCCGGACGAGTGGTCCGAGGGAATCCACGAGCGAGAGGGCGCCGTGGGCGCTCCGTTCGCGAGAAACGCGCTGCCGGGCCGCCACGGCATCGGTGTGAAGGCACGTCCAGTCACCGGTGAAATACGAGAGGAAGACGACATCGGCCGCGGAGACCATCCGTCCTTCAGTGCGGCGTTCAGTCGCGTGGACCAGTGGTCGGCTCATCGTTACGGTACGCTTGGGCAAACTTCCGTTTCAACTCCTTCTTCAGCACCTTGCCGCTCGGATTGTGGGGCAGGGCGTCGAGGACTACGATTTTCTTCGGGACCTTGTAGCTGGCAAGCCGATCCTTCAGGAGGGTGGTCAACTCCTGGTCATCGATGGGTTGGGCTCCTTTCTTGGGGGTGATGAACGCGGTGACCGCTTCCCCCCAGTACGAGTGCGGGAGGCCCACGACCGCCGCCTCGGCCACCCGAGAATCCCGAAGTAGCTCACGTTCGACCTCGACGGAGGAGACGTTCTCTCCACCCGTCCGCACGACGTCCTTCTTTCGGTCGACGAAGTACAGGAACCCATCCGAGTCTTGACGGGCGAGGTCCCCCGTGCGCAGCCACCCTCCTCCGAACGTCCTCTCGGTTTGCTCCGGCTGACCGTGGTACCCTCGGGCGACCGAGGGGCTGCGCAGGTGGATTTCTCCCACCTCACCGGGGCCCGCGAGGCTTCCGTCCTCCTTCACCAGACGCAAGCCGACGTGAATATGGGGTTTGCCAATCGACTCCTTGTGCGACGCGAAGTCGGCAGGTTGCAGGGTGGTACCCACCGGTGTCGACTCGGTGAGGCCATAGTAGTTTCGCCACTGCGCGGACGGAACGATCCTGGCAATCGCGTCAAACTGGTCGCCGCTGATGAAGGCGCCAAAGCTGATGCATTTCTTGACCGAGTCATACGGGGCACGGGCATATTGAGACAGGGCGACAAACAACGTCGGCGGGAAGATGAGATACGTCACACCGTTCTCCCGGATCGCACGGTCGATCTCGGCAGGAGTCGGGGAAGTCCCCAGTACGATCGTCGCTCCCACGAACGAGAAAGCGAGAAACGTGTAGAGTCCGGCGACGTGGTAGAGAGGGATGCTGAGCAGGAAGACGTCGTCGTGCGCGAAGTCCAGGTCGTGGAGCGCACTCTGGAGCGTGGCGAACCAGTTCAGATGGGTATTCATTACCCCCTTCGGCAGATCCTCTGTCCCCGAAGTGTACAGCAAAGTGGCGACATCGTCCGGGTCGGTGGCAACGAGGGTCTCCGATGGTTTGCCTAAGGAGACCTGACCGAAGTCAACAATCTTCGGCCCCGCCGCATCGGTCACTTCCAGCGAGAGGTCACTGTCGGTGAAGAGAATCTTCGGTCGAGCGTCGGAGACGAGGCGGGAGATCTCGGTCGCCTTAAGGTTGTAATTGAACGGAGCAAAGATCGCGCCACACCGTGAGGTCGCGATCCAGAGGTAGAGCAACTCGACGCGGTTACGTGAGAACACCGCAACGACATCCGACGGAGCGACGCCCTCGGACTCCAGGTACGATGTCCAACGGGCAACATTCGTTCGGAACTCCTCGTAGCGAAGCCGACGCCCCCCGTCCACGACTAACGCCTTTGTCGGCCACTTCTCGGCAGCGCGGTCCAGCACCTCCGCCAAATTCAACATCGATGGAACGTCCAGTTGAATTGTCGACAGATATTTACGGGCTTCGCCCGGCAATCCTGGCTGTGGCCACGGCATCTACCAACCATCACTCCGTCGGCGCGGCGTGAACCATCAGGTCCGACCCGATCGAGGCCGCCCACTCGGCCAGCGCCGGCTCCAGAGGAGCCGAACCCGTGAGCAATCTCACAAACGCCTCCAACCGCGCCGCGACCTTCTTCTCCGAGACCGCCTCCCGAGGACGACACCCCTCTCGAGGCACCGCCGCGAGCCGTTGTCGGACTTTCCCCGGGTCCTGGTGGGCGAACTCCGCCCAGAGGTTCCTCCCGGTCAGCCCCTCCTCCACGAACCACCGACATCGAGCATTCGACCAGAACGCGAGCAGCGTCCCGAACTCTCCCAGCGCTGCCCCGGTC
>JAKAPG010000191.1 GCA_021823085.1 Thermoplasmata archaeon
TGGCAGATCTAGGACTTCCCTTCGACCTTCGGCCATTTCCTGGCCCTCGCCTTTCAGGCGGCGTTCCTCTCGATCCTCCTGGTCCTCGGCCTGAACGTCGCGGTGCAGCTGCTCTCCGACCGTTACCGTCGCCGCCTCCGAGGTCTCTACCAATGATCGCCCCCGTACCCGAACTCGCGCCCGTCCTCTCGGTCGAACACCTGAGCGTCCATGCTCCGACGCGCGCGATCCTCTCCGACATCTCGATCGAATTCCCCGACAAGGATGTGACCGGCATCATCGGCCCTTCCGGTTGCGGGAAGACGACGTTCATCCGCACGCTCAACCGCATGATCGACTCGAGCCCCGGCCTCCGGGTCGAGGGCACGGTCCGCTATCGGGGTCAGGACATCTACGACCGGGCCGTGAACCCGGTCCTCGTCCGGCAGCGGATCGGGATGGTGTTCCAGCGACCCGCCGTCTTTCCGATGTCGGTCTACGAGAACGTCGCGTTCGGCCTCCGCCTCTTGCGGACGGACGAGGAGGTGGTCGAGAAGACCGTGCGCCGCTCACTTTCCCGGGCCGGCCTCTGGAGCGAGATCGGAACCGACCTCGACCAGCCGGCGCTCGAGCTTTCGGGCGGTCAGCAGCAGCGCCTGTGCATCGCCCGGGCGCTCGCCATCGAGCCGAAGGTGCTCCTGTTTGACGAACCGACCTCGAGCCTTGACCCGATCGCGGCCCAGAAGGTCGAAGCGCTGTTCGCGGAGCTCAAGCAGGACTATGCGGTGATCATCGTGACCCATAACCTCCCCCAAGCGGCGCGGGTTGCGAGCCGGACGGCCTTCCTGTACCAGGGACGCCTGGTCGAGTACGGCCCGACGGCGGACCTCTTCGAGCGCCCGCAGGAACGGCTGACGCAAGAGTACATCACAGGGAGATTCGGATGACCGACGACACGCCCCCCGAGACCGAGACCCATCGCCGACTGGGATCCGAGCTGGACCTGCTGAGACGCCGCGCAGCGGAGATGGGCCACTGGGCCCTCTCCATGGTTCATGACGGCTGGACGGCGTTCCGCTCGGGGGATCTCGAGCTCGCCCAGAAGGTGCTCGATCGGGACACGGAGCTGGACCGGTTCGACCAGGCGCTCGAGCACGAGGTCATCGGCTTCCTGGTGACCCGGCAGCCGGCCGCCGGGGATCTCCGAGCGGCGGCGGCCCTCCTCAAGGCCACGACCCACCTCGACCGGATGGGCCGGCTCGGCTTCGACATGGCCCGCATCACGACCCCTTCCGAAGGGCACGATGTGCCCGACGAGATCCTGACGCTCCTCGACACGATGGCGGAGACCGTCGAAGAGATGGTCCGCCAGGCGCTCGCGGCGATGGAGCGGAGCGACGCCGAGCTCGCGAGAGGGCTCTTCGCGCGGGACGACGCGGTCGACCGGATGCATCGCCAGGCGACCCGTCTGATCGTCCGGGAGCTCGCCCACGACCCGCTGCTCGCGCCGCGGCTCTCGGGGACCCTCCTCGTAGCCCGCCACTTCGAACGGATCGCCGACAACTCCTGCAAGATCTGCGAGCGGACCATCTACGCGGCGACCGGTCAACGGCGGGCGGAGTACCTCCCTCGCCACTCGTACCGACCCTACGCCCTTGAGCCGAACCGGGGACCGTGACCCCGGTCGAGGACGGAACACTTCAAACCCCGGGGCGGATAGGGAGCCCGGTCTGCTCCCGTAGTCTAGTCCGGCCAAGGATAGAGGGCCTTCGAGACGTCCCGAGCGACGTCGAGGAAACCCTCCGACGCGGGTTCAAATCCCGCCGGGAGCATCCCCAGCAAGGCCCGGCACCCGCGTATTGGGATTCCCGCGCGCCGACCCTCCGCAGGGTCTTTGGGGTGGAGAGTTCGCTTCAGACCGCGGGCTCTTCCTCGGAGACCGTGCCCGGTCGCCACGGTTCCGACCCCTCGAAGAGGCCGATGTTCTCCCCCGCCCTCAGCTGCCCGCCGCCCTCTTCGAACAAGCGCGCGACCTTCGCTTGAAGGGTGGCCGTCCTTTCCGGGGTCGCCATCGCTTCGGGCACTCTCGAGAGGACGAACCTCACCACGTCGTCCCGGCTCGTGGCGATCACGGAATCGTCAAATCGCAGGAACCGGACCTGTCGGAAGTATCGGCCGAGGATGGACGCGCCGTTCTCGCACGTGAAGCGGGCATGCTCGTGTTCGTCCGGTGAAACACGAAAGATCCTCTCGAGCTCGTAGATCTCGGCCAGGTGACCGGCACCGTTCGTGGAAGCGTAGAGCCGGCCGGTGCCCGTCAGGACACGGGCGATCTCGCGAAGGGCCGACTCGAGGTCGGGCACGTGGTAGAGCATGTGGTTCGCGAGGACGCCATCGAAGGACCCCTCGGGGAATGGGAGATCCTGGACGTCCGCGACCCGAAAGCCGAACGGTCTCCCCGCCCTGCTAAGTCGCTCCCGGGCGGCACTCATCACGCCCTCCGAGAAGTCGGTGAGGAGGATCTCCCACCCGGCCGGGACCCGCGGGAGGTTCCTCGCCCAGAACTCGCCGATGCCGCAGCCGACCTCCAGAACGCGGGCGCGGTCCGGCAGGCGAACCTGCTCGAGGATCCAGGAAGAAATCTCCCGGGGATTCGTCGCGTACCGCTGGTAGAATGAGATCCGGGTCTCGAGGTTGCGGGAGTCCCGATACTGGTCGCTTCGGAGGTAGGTCGGATCGCGCTCGCCGATCACTTCCGATGCGGAACGATGGTCGCTTCTTGAAGCGTTCGACCGAAGCCGCCGTTGCGCCACCTCAGCTTCGGGGGCCCCACACGGGGCCGCCCCACGTAGACCCGCTCCCGCTCTCGCGACGACGGATCACCGTGTCCGTCGCCGCGAGGCCAGGCGCAGGCTCCCCGATGCGCTTCGTAAGACGCTGATCTGACCTCCCCGAGGTGGTGGCCTTCGATCCGGAGCCACGGACCGATGGAGCGAGAGCGGCGCTCGGGTTCGGGGTGCCGGCCGTTCGCAGAGCGGCGGGGAAGGTCCCGCGAAGGGTAGGACGTCCCGCGGGGGACTCCCACGAAACCGACGAGCGGGTGGACGTCAAGACTACTTTGCAAGCTTCAGCCGGGAGAGTCGCCTCTGGACTTCCTCGGGTTCCAGTTCCCGATATCCCGCCTCCGTGATCTGGGCCACCGCGTAGCCGTCCCCGCTCGCGGAGTCTCTCTTTATCGCGGCCGTGAGTCCGCGCAACGAAAGGTCCACGCCCTCACTCACCGAGGGGGCGTCCGCCACGCATCCTCGAGAACCCCATAAACGAAGGGAGATCCGCTCCCGATGGATACGAACCGGTCCTCGATGGAGCCACCCCCCGCATCGAGCGCGAACACGTGACCCCCCGTAGCGTCCACCCCTCCCACGATGATCCACGCGAAGTAGGGGGAGTATCGATTTGTGTTCAGAATGTTCGCGGTGAGCGTCGCGGCACTCTCGACACGGACGGCCGCGCCCCTTCGCATCCGATAGAGGGCCACCTCGGCCTGGAGATAGTGGATCATGACCTGCGCGTCGCCCACGCTTCCGGCGAAAGTCGCCCCGATATTC
>JAKAPG010000192.1 GCA_021823085.1 Thermoplasmata archaeon
CCTGGTGTTCTACGAGGTTCCCGGGACGTACACCTTCACCGCAACCGGCGTTCCAGGCGGACCCTCGGTGACACCTGCGACGGGCACTCTGAGCGTGGTCGACCAGAGCCTGTACGTGGTGCTGACGCTCCACTGATGGGACCGGTGCCTCCCGGTGCGCGCGGCTCTCGGGGAGTGGAGCGAGTAGCGACCGCTTCCTCCTGCCCCCAGCTGAACCCTTTCCGAACCGGGGGCGAGGGCTCCCGGATCCACCTTGAAGCAGGACCGAGATCGGTCGCTCGGGCACCGTGTTGGAACCGGTGGCTGTAGTCCTCTGCAGTCCGACTCTCGAAGACGACGACGATGGGCGGACCATCAAAGACCGCGGGCCGAGCACCGACCGCGCGACCCTGCGGACCACGAACACCGGGAATAAGTATCTCATTCGCCATAAGCTGGGAGCGTGGGCGACTCGCGAGGCGAAGCTCCGTGGGCCCGGGAATCGGGCCGCTCTGCTCACCGGCCGACCCCGCCCGACTCGGACGGACGACCGCGGGCGGGCCGGCGCAGCCTCTCTCCGAGGGACAGGTCCGCCAGCCGCGACTCGCGTAGGCTGCCGAGCGCACTTCCGAGACTCCGGTCGGGGTGGGCAGTCCTCGGGTGCGCGCTCTTCATCGCGCTCCTCCTTGCGAACCTTGGATCGACGCACTCCCTCGGCACGCCGCCGGGTGCGCTGCCGCACGCGAGCCTGGACTCGACGAAGAAGACCGCCTCCTCGGGCCCCGTGGTTTCTATGGCCCTGGCAGGGCCGCCTCCGTCCTGGGCGAACTGGCGCACGATGGGGGGAATGCCGGGAAGCGTCCATCCGGCGGCCTCGCTCACTCCTTCGGCCGGGAGTGGAGTCCCTTCCAGGGCCCCTCCCTATCCCGTCGCTCCTCCCAAGATCCCCGCCCGGATGCCGTCCCTCACCGCCAATGACTCCGTCTACCCCTATGGGGCCTACTCCAGCGAGCCGGCGCCGATGGGCGTCACGGACTATGGTGTCGACCAGTACGGCAATCCGTACTCCTATACGACCACCACATGGATCGGGGAGTACACCCCGACCAACTTCGGCACCTACAACGCGAGCCTCGGAAACGGGGCCTACACGGCGGGGATCCAACTCAACGCGGTCATGACGTTCGAGGCGGGGGGAACGAATTACGTCTACTGGACGCAGGACGTCGCCCTCGTCGACACGCAGGCCAAGACGATCGAGTTCATCGACAATGTGTGGAACGCGAGCGCCGCCGGTTCGAGCATGTACAACAGCACGATCCAGGGCCACGGCCAGGTCAAATTCATGTCCAACGGCCAGGGGTGGTACTACTACTTGGACAGCACGAACTACACCACGCTCTCCGCGGCAGATCCCATCTACTTCCTCATGCAGGTGGGGATCGCGAACGGCGTGCCATCCGTCACGTTCGGAGATGCCGTCAACAACGGAAACCCAGTGGCGTACGACACCGCGCGTTTCCTCTTCGCGACGGCCCCCCTTCAGTACGGGCCCCTCTATCTCGTCGATGGGAACCTCTACGCCCCCAACGGTCAATTCTTCGATGCCGAGCTCGTCGTGGCAGGTCCCGGAGGCGGTGCTTCGACGATGGCTGCTTCCTCCCTTCAGACCTACGCGGCGATCGAGTACCTCAACGGGCACAACTTCCAAGTGCCGGATAACGAGTTCAACTTCGGCAGCGACACGGCGGAGACGATCAGCGGGATCGTGGGCACCCCCGCGTCCCAAGGCGCCATCCCCATCGGGGCCCAGAGTTACGGCCCCGGCGCCCTCGGGCAGCTCTACGACATTCGCCAGGTCGTGCAACTGAACATCAGCGGACCCACGCTGAATGGCGGTACGGTCTACCTGAACTCCTCCTCGTACAGCGGCCCGGCGGTCGGGACGTTCGACGGGAGCGAGTGGAACGGCACGATCATCCCGTACACCTACAGCATCACGGTGGTCAGCGGAGGGCACCGCTACGTTCTCCCGCCGCTCGCCCTCCCGGCGGGCTACACGCAGATCACGGTGGGAGGGAACGCGACCACGACCTACACGGTGGAGTTTGTCGAGAGCGGCCTGCCGACGGGCGCCTCGTGGAACGTGACCTTCGCCGGATACTCGGGCAGAACGACGGGCACCTACATCCAGTTCACGGGTGCGAACGACGGAACCTACTCGTTCGCGGTCGGGCCTCCCGCCGGCTACACGGCGAGCCCGCCGAACGGTCTCGTCACGGTGAACGGGGCCAATGTGACGGAAACGATCGCGTTCACCGCCAGTTCCCCCGGTCCGTACTCGGTGGCGTTCACCGAAACGGGCCTGCTGCTGGGAACTTCTTGGTCGGTGACGTTGAATGGAGGGACGGCGTTCTCCACGAGTTCGGTGATCACGTTCACCGAGCCGAACGGAGCCTACAACTACAGCGTGGGGGCGGTGTCCGGGTTCACCCCGTCTCCCTCGTCCGGGACGGTGGCCGTCTCCGGGGCTGGAGTGAGCGTCTCGATCACGTTCACCGCGATCGCCCCGGGGACGTACGCGGTGACCTTCACCGAAACCGGGCTCTCGCCGGGAACCTTGTGGTCGGTGACGTTGAAGGGAGGGACGGCCAGCTCCACGAGTTCGGCGATCACGTTCGCCGAACCGAACGGCGCGTACAACTACAGCGTGGGGGCGGTGTCCGGGTTCACCGCATCTCCCTCGTCCGGGACGGTCTCCGTCTCCGGGGCCGGAGCGAGCGTCTCGATCGGGTTCGCCGCCTCGGGAGGGGGTGGGTCGGCCGGCGGCTCCGGATCCCTCGGACTTTCGGGATCTACCGGATACTTCCTCGTAGGGGGCCTGGGCGCCGTCCTGGTGGTAGGAGTGATCGCGGCCGTACTGATCTCGCGGTCGCGGGCCGCGCGAAGCCGTCGCGCTACGGGGCCCAGCGTTCCCCCGCTCGGGCCTCCCTATTCCTACCCACCGCTCCCGGGTCCCGGCGGAGCTCCTCCGGCGCCCCCTCCCGCACCGTACGTCCCCGCGCCGCCCCCTCCCGCATCGTACGCCCCCGCGCCGCCCCCTCCTTCCTACGCTTCTCCCGCCCCGAGCGCTTGGCCGCCTCCACCTCCTCCTCCCGCGCCCTGGACGCCTCCGGTAGCTGCGGCGAGTCCCCCGAGGGGATCCTTCTGCACCTCGTGCGGGCGACGGCTCGATCCGACCCACCGGTTTTGCGCGGAGTGCGGCCAGCCGCGGGCCTGAGGTTCGAACAGCGGCCGACGAGGGCGGGGGGGCCCGTCACCTTGGAGGCTCTTTCAACCGTGAGCGGAACTTGGGCAGCGGAGGCAGTTTCTCGAGGTAAATCCGGTACTGTAACTCTTCGCGGCCCGTCGACCCTCTGCCCTCGGAGTTCACAAGACTCGTGGGGCCGCGATAACGTTACAGTGCCTTCGCGGGGGTAGCTTTATAGTCGGGGCGCGGGTGGGCCGCGCGCTTCCATCATGGCGGAGTCCGCGTACAGCCGCATGGGCCGGTCGTTCCGGGCCACCCTCGGGGACGACGGCGCCGCCCTCCGCCACGAGCGGCTA
>JAKAPG010000016.1 GCA_021823085.1 Thermoplasmata archaeon
TCCGATCTATAGGAAGACGGCAAGAGCGCCGGGACCTCGAGGCGGTCATGAGTCCCGATCCGATCGGAGGCCCCCGGTTGCGCCTGAACCAAGGCACGGAGATCCCTCAACTGGGCTTCGGCGTTTTCCAAAGCCCCCCGGGCGAGGTCACGTACCGCGCGGTCCGCTGGGCGCTTGACGTCGGGTACCGCCACATCGACACGGCGGCGATGTACCGAAACGAGGCCGACGTCGGCCGGGCCGTCCGAGACAGCGGCCTCGGCCGGGAGGAGGTCTTCGTGACCACCAAGATGTGGTACAGTGAGCACGGCTTCGAGTCCGCTCGGAAGGCGGCGAGCGAGAGCCTCGATCGGCTCGGCCTAGCGTACATCGACCTGTATCTCATTCACTGGCCCCGCGTGTCCGCTCCCCCGGTCCGTCGGGAGACCTGGAGGGCGTTCGAGAAGCTCCGGGAGGAGGGAGTGGCGCGAGCGATCGGGGTATCCAACTACACCGTGCGCCACCTACAGGAGTTCCCGGGCCACTCGAAGGTGACACCCGCGGTCGACCAGGTCGAGTTCCACCCGTTCGTGTACGATCCCGGGCTTCTCGCCTACTGCAAGGAACATCGGATTCTCGTCGAAGCGTGGTCGCCCCTGACGCGGGGTCGGCGAATGGACGATCCTGCAATCGCAGAGGTCGCTCGTGCCCATGATCGGACGCCCGCCCAGATCCTCCTGCGCTGGGGGGTCGAGCACGGTCTGATCGTCCTTCCGAAGTCGGTGCACAAGGAGCGGATCGTCGAGAACGCCGCGATCTTCGACTTCACGCTCCGGCCCTCGGAGATGGCGAAGCTCGATGCCCTGCGTGACGACCGGCGGGTCGGGATGTGGAACCCGGCCGAGATACCCTGATCCGGCCGGGAGCGCGCCCCACCCGCTCCGCAAGGTTCAAGAGCGCCCTCACGTCGCACCCCCTCACCATGGGCATCTGGCAGGGGCGCTCCAAGCGCAAGCGCACGGGCGGGCGGCTGCGGCCGATCCGCAAGAAGCGGCGCAACGAGATCGCCCCCGAGCTGCAGACCGCGACGGTCGGCCCCGGGACGATCAAGAAGTACCGGGGCCGGGGCGGCAAATGCAAGCTGCGCATCCTCACGACCCAGACCATCAATGTCTACGATCCCGCGACGAAGCTGACGCGCCCGGCGAAGATCGTCACCGTCCGGGAGAACCCGGCGAACCCGAACTACGTCCAGCGGAACATCGTGACCAAGGGCGCCATCCTCGAGACCGAGCTCGGCCTCGTCCGGGTCCGCTCGCGCCCCGGGCAGGACGGCGTGCTGAACGGCGTTCGGATCGCCGGAGCCGCTGCGGCTCCGGCGTAGGCACGCAACGGAGGTCGGCGTGCCCGACTACTTCTATGTCTACCCTGCCTACCTCTCCGAAGGGGCGGCGCGGCGCGAAGGGCGGCGCGTCCCCGCGGCGTCCTCGGTCAAGGAGATCACGGCCGAAGAGATCGCACAGGCCGCGACGCGGCTCGGATTCACCGCGGAGGTCCAGGCCGAGAAGAATTACCCCCGCCAATTCTTCACTTATGCCGGCCGGGTGAAGGTCACCAAGAAGGGAAGCGTGCCCAAGACCGAGTTCCTGCGTCGTGTTGCGGCAGAGATTCGCAAGACCCGACCCAAGGCAGCGGCTCCTTCCACCGGGAGCCATACGTGACGAGCGAGGAGCCCGCGACCCTCTACTTCACCGGAACGGCCGGTGCCGGTAAAACGAGCGCCGTCCGTGCGTACGCCGAGTGGCTCAAGAACGCGGGCCACGACGCGACGATCGTCAACCTCGACCCGGGCAACGAAAACGACGAGTTCGAGCCCGACGTCGACGTGCGCGAGTGGGTCCGCCTCGACGATCTGATGCGGGAGTACGGTCTCGGCCCGAACGGCGCGCAGGTCGCAGCGGCCGACATGATCGCGCTCAAGATCTTCGAGGTCAAGCAAGCGCTCGGCGAGTTCCGCACGGACTACGTGCTCGTCGACACGCCGGGGCAGGTCGAGCTGTTCGCCTTCCGCGAATCGTCCAAGGCGATCATCGACGCCCTGAGCGGCGATCGCTCGATGATCGCGTTCCTTTTCGATCCGGCGCTCGCGCGACAGCCGTCCGGGTTCATCTCGCTCCTCTTGCTGAGCGCGACGGTCGAGTTCCGGTTCCGGCTGCCAATGGCCCACCTGCTGAGCAAGACGGACTCGCTCCGCCCGGAGCAGCTCGCGGAGATCCTCGCCTGGTCGGAGGATCCGGACCGGCTCTACGAGCGCATTCGCGACGAGTTCGCGACGCCGGACATCGCGCTTTCGACCGAGCTCTTCCGCGCGATCGAGTCGACCGGGCCGTTCCTCGGGCTCACCCCGGTTTCGAGCCAGGAGGGTACCGGGTTCGAGGCGTTCTATCGCTCGTCCCAGAGAACGTTCGCGGGAGACGAGGACCTCGAGCCGTCGCAGGGTCCCACGGACACGTAGCCGGGCGTGATCAGCCTTCGGTGAAGAAGAGCCCCATCCCGGCGGAGGCAGCGTCGTCCTCGGCGACGAACACTTGATGGATCCGTTCCTTCTCCGCCGGGGGAGGCGCGGCGCCGATCGCGGCGAGCCGCCGCTCGGCGTCCTTCACCACGTCGGCCGCGCCCTCGATCTGGACGCAGTATTCGCCCGCCGGGCCGCCCACCGCGGAGGCTTCGCGCAGCTTGTGGCTCTGCCGAGCAATGCGGTCCTCTTTGAGGATCTCCTCCAGCTCGGTCCGCTTCGCGGTCGGTACGAGGAAGATCGTGTAGGCCATCCGCGGCGCCGACGGGGGCGGTATATATGACGCTCACCGTCCCGAGAGATGTACGCATTCCTCCCATTCCGTGACGTGCGAAGTCCGCGCCGTAAGGTTCGGTGCGGTGGGGCCCCGGAACCCGGAGCCGGGGTGGGAAGTCTTTGGTGCCCCGTACATCCGCGCTGGCCGTGGGGCCACACTTCCGATAAGGGATCTTTCCTCTTCCGCTCCGAAACGCTCCACCGCTCCGCTCGGCAGGGCGAGGGTCCGTTTCCTTTCCACGTCTAGATTTAAGAACCCCCGGTCACCGATGAACGCTGGATGGCGTCCCCGCTTCCTCTGGTCCACCGGTCGGTCCGGACCGGTGCGTGGCTTGTCTTCGTCGCGTCGGCCCAGTTCGTCATCGCGAACGTCCTCGTCCAGCTGTACTACCCCGACTACTCGCTCCTCACGAACTACATCAGCGATCTGGGCAACACCTCCACCAGCCCCGCGCACATCGTGTTCAACGTCTCGATCATGGTCCTGGGCGTGCTCGCCTTCGTCGGGATCCTCGCCTTCTGGAGCGCGTTCCCACGCGGAGGGCTTCGGGTCGGCGGCCTTTCGCTCCTCCTGATCGCGTCGGTAGCGGCGATCTTCATCGGGCTCTTCCCCGAGAACATCAACGGTACCGTTCACAGCATCGCGTCGTTGCTCGTCTTCCTGCCGGCGGCGCTCGCGTTCCTCGCGCTCGGAGCATCGATGAACGACGAGAACCACTGGGGAATCGGCCTGCGCTGGTTCACGGCCGGTCTCGGCCTCCTCATGCTCGTGGCGTTGGCCGTGTCCCTCTTCCTACCGATTGGGACCACGTCATATCCGGGGCTTTTCGAGCGGCTGGTCGTGTACCCGGTCCTCCTCTGGGCGCTCGTGGTGGGATGGTTCGTCGGGCGTTGGCCCGTCCGAGCCCCCCGACACCTGGTGCCCGGGGTCTGACCGAGATTAGAGCGTAGCCGCGCGAGCCTTCTCGGCTTCGTCGACGGCCCGGACGAGCTTCTCGGCGAACTGGGCGAGCTCGGGGGAACGGTAGCTCTCGAGCTGGCCCGCGTCGGAGAGCTCGCTCACCCTCGGATCGAGAGGTAGCTTCGCGAGCACCGGTATCCCGTACTCCTTCGCGACGCTATCGATGCGACTCGGGCCGAACGGCTCGAACCCGCTTCCGCAGTGGGGGCATCGGACGGTCGTCATGTTCTCGACAAGGCCGAGAAGCGGCACGTGGAGGTCGCGGGCCATGTTCATCGCCTTCTTCACGATGAGCTGCGCGAGCTCCTGCGGCGTGGAAACGAAGACCATGCCGTCGATTGGAATCGTCTGGAAGACCGTCAGCGGTACGTCGCTCGTTCCCGGTGGCATATCGATGAAGAGGTAGTCGAGCGGGCCCCAGTTCACTCCTCCGAAGAACTGCTGGATGAGGCGGGTCACCAGGGGTCCCCGCCAGATCACGGGCGTCTGCTCGTCCTCCACGAGGAACTGAGAGGAGACGACCGGCATCCCGGTCCCGGTGTGGGCCGGCTCGATGCCCTCGCCCCGGTCGGCGAGCGGCCCGCTCCTTCCGAAGAGCTTCGGGATCGATGGGCCGGTGATGTCCGCATCGAGCACGCCGACCTTGAGCCCATGACGTTGGAGCTCGGCGGCCAAGAGTGCGGTCGCGCTCGACTTGCCCACGCCTCCCTTGCCGCTCCCGACCGCGACGATCCGATGGATGTGCCCCTTGTCCATACGCTGCAGTCCGGGGCGCATGCGTCCTTGGGGCGCCGTGCCCTGGCCCGGTGTCGTCGTCGGTGACGCGCCGCTCGGCGGAGCTGCCGGCCCCATGGGTGCATTTCGTACGAGGCGGGCGATATATAACTCGAGGTGGTCCGGCGCGCTCGGATAGACACGCATGGTCGTCGGTAGGTCGCCGCATCTCGACGCGATCTTCCAACCGCGATCGATTGCGGTCATGGGTGCGTCGAACCGGGAAGGGACGGTCGGGCACAGCCTCTTCCAGAATCTGCTCACCTCCCGCTACCGCGGGGTCGTCTATCCGGTCAATCCCTCGTGGAAGAGCGTCTCGGGCGTGCGATGCTATGCGCGGACCGAGGATCTGCCCGAGGCCCCCGACCTCGGGGTGGTGATCGTTCCGGCGGTGGCCGTCAACGCCGTCGTTGACGACCTCGGGCGCAAGGGCGCGAAGGGCGTCGTCATCATCTCGGCCGGGTTTCGCGAGGTCGGCGCTGCCGGAGCGGCGCTCGAGGACCGGGTCCTCGCGACCGCCCGACGCTACTCGATGTCGGTCGTAGGGCCGAACTGCTTCGGGGTCATCAACACCGACCCGGCGATCGGACTCAACGCGACGTTCTCGGCGGATCTCCCTCCGCGCGGCGGCATCGCGTTCATCAGCCAGAGCGGCGCGTTGTGCGCGGGGATCCTGCGCTACGGGATCGAAGAGGGGATCGGGTTCTCCCGGTTCGTCTCGATGGGCAATCGCGCCGGGGTCAACGAAAATGACCTGATGGCCTCTCTCGCCGAAGACCCGGCGACGCGGGTCATCCTGCTCTACGTGGAGAGCCTCGCGAACGGTCGCCGCTTCTTGGAGGCGGCCAGCGAAGTGACGAAGAAGAAGCCCGTGCTCGTGATCAAGAGCGGGAGGTCGTTGGCCGGGGAACGGGCCGCGCTCAGCCACACAGGCTCCCTCGCCCAATCCTCTCGCGATCGCCTCTTCGATGCGGTGTTCGAGCAATCCGGCGTTCTCCGCGCGGAGTCGATCGGCGGCCTGTTTCGGATGGCGAAGGTGCTCGCCTCGGGTGCCACGATGCACGGAACCCGCCTCGCGATCATGACCAACTCGGGAGGGCCCGGGATTCTTGCGGCTGATGCGTCGGCTCGGATGTCGATCGACCTTCCGATGCCGTCCGAGGGCTTCGCCGCCCGGCTCCGTCGGATCCTTCCGGCCATGGCCAGCGTCGCGA
The DNA here is from genome assembly GCA_021823085.1 of Thermoplasmata archaeon. Lineage (GTDB taxonomy): Archaea > Thermoplasmatota > Thermoplasmata > Lutacidiplasmatales > UBA184 > Lutacidiplasma. Next base: position 5,780 of record JAKAPG010000016.1, read on the forward strand.
ACCCCATCGACATGGTCGCCGACGTGGATCTGACGAGTTATACCCGGACCTTGCGGTGGCTCCAGAAGTCCCCCGAGTACGACGCGACCCTGCTCATCACCACCCCGGTCGGCACGATGAGCTCGGACCAGCTCGTCCGGGCCATCCTCGACGGCCGCATGGGTTCGAAGAAGCCCGTGGTCGCCTGCCTGTTCGGTCTCACCGATGTCTCGAGCGCGGTCGGGCAGCTGGAGCAAGCCGGCATCCCGACGTTCACGTTCCCGGAGGAGGCGGTCGAGGGGCTATCGGCCTTGGTTCGGTATCGTCGATGGCGAGAGCGCCCCCGCACCCGCGTTCGCCGGTTTCCGGTCGACCGAAGACGAGCGTCCGCAACGATCCGTAGGGCACGGACCGAGGGGCGCACCGTTCTGCCCGAATATCTCGCACGGGACCTGCTGGAGGCCTACGGGATCCGTTTTCCCCCCCACGGTCGCGCGCACACCGTCCGAGAGGCGACGGCTCTCGGGGATCGGATCGGGTATCCCGTCGTCCTCAAGGTCGCGAGCCCCGACATCTCGCACAAGACCGACGTAGGAGGCGTACGCTTGGGCATCGCGAGCTCCGACGAGCTCCGTACGGCGTGGACGGACATGCGGAGCGCGCTGAAGAAGCACGTGCCGAAGGCGAGGATCGAAGGGTTCGAGATCGAATCCGAGGTGCCGAGCGGACCCGAGGTCCTGATCGGACTGCAGCGGGATCCGGCCTTCGGGCCGATCCTCGCGTTCGCGCTGGGCGGGATCTACGTCGAGGCGATGAAGGACGTCACTTTCCGATTTGCCCCACTCGTCTCGCTCTCCGCCGAGACCATGGTGAAGAGCCTGCGCGGGTTCCCGGTGCTCCAGGGGATGCGTGGGGCCGCGGCCGGTGACCTTGCGGCGGTCTACGAGGCGATCGAGCGCATCAGCCAGCTCGCCGTCGAGCGTCCCGAGGTCGCCGAACTCGACCTGAACCCGCTGATCGTGCGGCCCGTCGGCTCGGGCGTGGTCGCGGTCGACGCGCGGGTCGTTCTAGCACCGACTTCCACAGGGGCACCTCGTCCTTCACCCGGTCGATCAGCTCCCGCACCGTCTCGAACGCCGCGCGTCGGTGGGGCGCCGCGGCGCCGATGATCACGGCGGTCTCTCCCACTCGTACGGTGCCGAACCGATGCCAGACGAGCCAGCGCTCGACCCCGTATCGCTCCGCCACCGAACGGCCGAGCGCCGCGAGCGTGCGTAGCGCCGGCGCGACGTGCGCTTCGTAGCGAAGGGCCTGTACGATCCCACGAGCCGCTCGATCGGGGCGGACCACGCCCTGGAAGATCACGACGCCGCCCAACCCCGGGCCCGAGAGCTCTCGGAGCGCTGCCGTCACCCGTAGCGGCGTCCTTCGGAGTCGGACCGACACGGCTCGCTAACCTCCGCTGTACGGTGGGTGGATCGCGAACTCGTCGCCCGGACGGATCTTCCCCTTCAGACCGCGCACGTACTCGGAGTTGACGAGAAAGCGAGAGTGGGCCGACACCGCCCTCAGTCGAGGGAATCGATCGGTGAGAGCGGCGAGGAGCTCGGAGATCGGAATGCCCTCCTCGGGCACCGGCCAGTCGATCTCGTTCGTGCCGGCCGCCTCACGGGCGGTGGCGAACAGCAGGACCCGGGCGGTGCGTGCCACACCGAGGCTACCCGTATCGCATCAAAACCTCTGCGAGCGGGCCACCCTTAGCGATAAGTACGAAGGCAGGCGTGAATTGCTCGATGTCCGAGATTCTAGTACGCACCGGCGGAGAGGCCGGTGACGGGATCGCCTCGCTGGGCGAGACGCTCGCGCGCAGCTTCGCCCGGATGGGGCTGCACGTCTTCGGCCTCAATGCCTATCAATCGGTCATCCGAGGCGGTCACGTCTGGTTCCAGGCCCGGGCCAGCGATGTTCGGCCGTACTCCCAAGGGGACGGGGCCGACGTGCTCTACTGCCTCAACCGGGAGACATTCGACATCCACCGGGTCGACCTTCGGCCGGGCGCCACGATCGTCCACGATCCGGAGAAATTCACGATCGCTCCGGGGGACATCCCGACGGGAACGAAGCTTCTGCCGGTCCCGACGCTCGCCATCGCGCGCAAGTACACGAGCCAGGCAATTCTTCAGAACGCCTCCGGGCTGGGGGCGATGGCGTACCTGGCGGGTATCCCCCTCCCGGTCCTTCACGGTGCCCTCGCGGATTCCTTTGGGAAGAAGGCGGGCGACGTCGTCCAATGGAACCTTGGTGCCAGCGCCGACGGCTACGAGTTCGCGCGACGTCACTCCGGTGCGAACGACCACGCCGTCTCCGCGCGTGGCGAGGGGAAGCTCTTGCTCAGCGGCAACCAGGCGATCGCCCTCGGAGCCGCGGCCGCCGGCGTGAAATTCCTCGCGCAGTACCCGATGACCCCAGCGTCGGGAATCATGCACTGGATGGCAGCGCACTCCCGCGAGCTGGGCATCGTGGTCAAGCAGGCGGAGGACGAGCTCGCGGCGATCAACATGGCGGTCGGGGCGAGTTTCGGCGGCGTTCGCGCGATGACCGCGACGAGCGGCGGAGGCTTCTCCCTGATGGTCGAAGCGCTCGGAATGGCCGGGATGACGGAAACGCCGGTCGTCGTCGTGGAGTCTCAACGCGCAGGACCGTCCACGGGGCTCCCCACGAAGACCGAGCAGGGCGACCTCCACCTCATGATCGGGGCGGGCCAGGGCGAGTTCCCGCGAGCGATCCTCGCACCCTCCCATCCGAAGGAGGCGTACCGAGCCGCGATCGACGCGTTTCGCCTGGCCGAGGAATGGCAGACACCTGTGCTGCTCGCGAGCGACCTCCACCTGAGCGAGAACTTCGCGACCGTCGACGCCGACGAGATTCCGGTCGATGTGCCCATCCCACCGATCGCCACGGCGACCGCTCCGGCCACCGGTGATTTCCTTCGCTACGCCTACACCCCCTCGGGGGTCTCTCCGCGCTCGATCCCGGGCCAGCCGGGCCTCCAGTTCGTGGCGGGATCGGACGAGCACGATGAGAAGGGCCACCTCATCAGCGACGTGAAGGCGGGCGTCCCGATCTGGGTCGCCGAGCGGGCCAAGATGATGGACAAGAGGATGCGCAAGCTCGAGGGCCTCAGGAAGGCGGCTCCGCCACCGTTCCTGGAGGGGCCCCGAGGCGCGGGCCTCACGTTCGTCGCATGGGGTTCGACGGTGGGAGCGATCCGCGATGCGATGCCGATCCTCGATGCGCAAGGGATCGCCTCGAACCTCCTCTTCCTGCCGACCGTGTTCCCGCTCCCCGTCGACTTCGTGAGCTCGGTCCTTGAGAGCGCGCGGACCACGCTCCTGGTCGAGGCGAACTACTCCGGACAGCTGGGCCAGCTCATCCGGCAGGAGACCGGCATCCCCCTTCCCCACCGCCTGCTCAAGTACGACGGCGAGCCTTTCTATCCCCACGAGATCGTGGCGAAGGCACGGGAGGTGACCGGCCGTGGCGGACAGTAGCGCGAGCGCCCCTCGCGAGACGACCGGACCGGCGATCCCGGTCATCGGCAAGTCGGACACGAAACCCACCTGGTGTCCGGGATGCGGGGACTTCAGCGTCCTGGCGGCCGTCGAGATGGCGCTCAAGCGCCTGAAGATCCCGAGCCACAACGTGGCCGTCGTCTCGGGGATCGGCTGCTCGTCCAACCTCCCTCACTTTCTTTCGAGCTACGGCTTCCACGCCATCCACGGACGAGCCCTCCCGGTCGCCGAAGGGATTCGCTGGGCGAACCATGGGCTGACCGTGATCGCGACCGGGGGCGACGGGGACGGGTTCGGCATCGGCGCAGGCCACTTCGTCCACACCATGCGCCGGAACGTGGACCTCACCTACGTCACCATGGACAACCAGATCTACGGTCTCACGACCGGACAGGCGAGCCCCACGTCCATGATGGGCCAGAAGACGAAGTCGACCCCGACCGGGGTCATCGAGCGACCGATCGACCCGATCGCGCTCGCCCTCGCGTCGGGGGCGACGTACGTTGCTCGCGGGTTCAGTGGGGACGTCAAGCACCTCGCGGATCTCGTCACGAACGGCATCCAGCACCACGGCTTCTCCTTCGTCGACGTCTTCAGCCCGTGCGTCACCTACAACAAGCTGAACACGTTCGACTTCTTCCGCCAGCGCGTCTACAAGCTCGAGAGCGCGGGGCACGATCCCACCAACATCGGTCTCGCCTTCCAGCGCTCCCTCGAGTGGGGCGACAAGATTCCGATCGGCCTCTTTTACAAGGCCGATCTCCCGACGTACGAAGACCTGGAAGAGGTCCTGAGCGCGGGACCCCTCGCGCAACAGAAGGCGGGCCTCGTCGGGCACGAGAACGTGCTGGACGAGTTCCGCTGACGGGACTCTCGGCCAGCCCGAGGGACCCGCCCGTCGAACGCAAGGCGTATTGACCTCGGCCCGTACCTCGCGCCGAGGCCGGATACGTTGGGGGCCACCCGCGAGCCGTCGCGCAGCGGACTCAACGTCGTCACCCGCGGGACGCTCATCCTCTTCGCCGCGACCCTGGTGCTCATCGGCGCGAACTTCGTCTGGCGCGTCCTCCTCGTCCGCAGTCTGTCGCCGGAGGACTGGGATGCATTCAGCGACGCGCTCGCGATCGCGAGCGTCGTCGCCACGGTTGGGGGGATCGGCCTGCAGAACACGCTCGCCCGGAACCTTCCGTACTCCACCAGCGATTCCGAGCGGCGCGCGCTCGTACGGATCGGGCTTCTCTACGGGGGACTGAGCTGTGGTGCGATCCCGGTCGCCCTCTACTTCGTCGGGCCGGTGCTCGGTTCGGTCACGGGATCGCCCGCCGTCACGATCGGCGTCCAGGTCCTCGGCCTCGCCTGGGCGTTCCAGTACGCTGCGACCCTCGTCACCGCGATCTTCCAGGGGTTCGAGCAGGTCTGGCCGTACGCGATATTCGTCCAGATCCTCGGCCCGGCGCTCTTCGTCGGCCTGCTCGCCGTCGCCTACGCGGACCGCTCGATCGGGATCAGCTACACCTTCGCCGTTTGGGCCGCCGCGGCCGGGTACGGGATTGCCTTCGGTCTCGCGCTCGTGTACACTTGGGTCCGCCTCTCCCGGTACCTCACGCCCGGTCCCCGCACGCCCGGCCTCACGGTGCCGACGCTCTTGTTCGCACTCCCTCTCTTTGGGGTGGCGCTCTTCAGCTTCCTGAACGGCTACGGCGACACGATCGTTCTCGGCACGACCCACTTCTCCGACGTGGGCACGTACGTAGCCTCGCTCACGCTCGTGCGCCTCCTGCCGATAGGGGTTACCGCGCTCTCGTTCATCATGCTCCCCGTCACCGCGCGTCTCCTTCGCGATGGCGAGCGGGCGGCGGCCGAGACGACGTTCAGCACGGCGACGAAGTGGACCACGGTCTTCAGCCTCCCCCTCTTCCTGATCTTCGTCTTCCTCCCGGGGCCATCGCTCCTGCTCGTCTACGGGCCCAACTACTCTTCGGTTACCCTCCCGTTGATGATCGCCGGGACCGGCGGGTTCCTCTCGACGATCGTCGGCCCGTCCGCGGCCGTCCAGGTGGCGTTCGCGCGGACCCGACTGCTGCTCGTGAACGCGAGCGTGAGCGTAGCCGCCGACGTGATCCTCGCGATCGTCCTCGTTCCCCCCTTCGGTATGACCGGCGCGGCGATCGCCTGGGCGGTCGCGGCCGTCGTCTACCCGGCGCTCGCCGTGACGGAGCTCGCTTTCCTCGACCGGATCCACCCGTTCCGCCGGACGTACGTGCTCCCGCTGGCCGCGACAGCGGTCCCGGCCGCTCTCGTCCTGACCGCGCTCCGGTTCGCGTACGTCCCCGGCTGGTCGCTGGTCCCGCTCGGACTCCTGCTCGCGCTGTTCTACGTGTTCATGATCGTCGCCACGCGGAGCGTCGACCGGGGGGACTCCATCTTGCTCGGGGTCGTGGAGAGGCTCCTCGGAATGCGACTCGACCTGGTCCGACGGTTCGGATCCTGGGGGTTCCGGGACGAGAACCGTGCGTCGGCCCCACGCCCTCCTGCGGATCCCTAGATCGGCCTTCCTCACCCTCTCCCCCGCACGCGCGGCGCTACGCGAGCCCTTAAAGGCCGAGACCTCGTAATCCACAAACGATGATCGCGGAACCGGTACCGTCGGAGCAAGAACTCCTCGAAGCCCTTCACCGGGCGGTCGCCGAGGCCCCCCACCGGCCCTTCGCCATCGAAGTCGACGTGCGCCTCTCCATCATCCTGGGCCAGCAGCGCCCCTCGGTCAGCTGCGGGGGTTGCTCGACCCCGCTCGAGTTCGAGGGGATCCCGGCCCGGACGAACCTCCATCTCGGCTCGCCGTTCCGGTTGGTCCTGGAACCCACGGCCGCTCCATCCTAATCGATTCGGCCGACGAAGGACGCGTACCGGAATGTCCATCTCGATCGTAGGAAGCGTCGTCGGGATCATCACGACCGTCCTCGGGACGATCGGGTTGGCCGGCCTCTTCGCCCTCATGGTCGTGGAGAGCTTCGGGATCCCGCCGCTCCCGAGCGAGGTCATCCTCCCGTTCAGCGGCTTCTTGATCGCCGAGGGAACGTTCAGTCTCTACGGGACCATCTTCGCCGCCCTCGCGGGCGGCCTCGTCGGATCGTTCATCGCGTACGCGGTCGGCCGGTGGGGACGCGAGTGGATCACGAAGCCGCGCCCCGCGGGACTGCGCTTGAGCCCGGAGCAGCTCGGGCGCGTCGATCGCTGGTTCCAGCGCCGCGGAGATTGGGTAGTCGGCGTGGCGCGTATGCTGCCGATCGTCCGAAGCTACATCAGCTACCCGGCCGGGTTCGCCGAGATGAGCCCGACGAGGTTCGGCATCTACACTCTGCTGGGCTCGACTCCCTTCACGCTCGCCCTCCTCTACGCCGGCATCGTGCTGCGCTCGGATTGGGGCGCGATCACTCCGTGGTTCAACCTCCTCGACGACGCCGCGATCGCGGCGATCGCGCTCATCGTCATCTACGCGGTCCTGGCTTGGCAGGGGTACATCGCCTGGGACTGGCCCCCGCGTCGGCTCCCGCGCGAGAGCCGGTCGACCCCGCCCCCCTCCCCGTAACGACGAGGTCGGCCTACATCGCGAACTCGGGCCGACGGAGCACCCCGGTCGGCGTTCCGATGTACTCTCCCTCGAATACGATCCGCTCTCCGGCCCGATAATGTTCCCGGGGGAAGATCCCCTCCCGTCCCTCGAACGCGGACCATCCGCACGGCGCGTGAAGGTCCTTCGCCGTGATCGTCCGACGATCCCGGAAGTCCACGACGATCAGATCGGCTCGATGCCCGAGGGCGATACGTCCCCGAGGCAGGCCGACCCACCGCGAGGGGCGGTCCATCGCCACGGCGACGAGCCGGGCCAGGTCGATGTCGCCGGCCCGGACCTTTGCGAGAAGCAAGGGCACCATCGTCTCGACGTTCGGCATGCCGCTCGGAGCCAGCTCGAAGGGGCGGTCCTTCTCGGCCACGTCGTGCGGGGCGTGATCGCTCGCGACGCAGGGGATGCCTCCACCGGCAAAACGGGCCCATAGCTCGGAGCGTTTCGCTTCGGAGCGGAGGGGTGGATTGACCTTGGCGCGGGACCCGAGCCGGCTCTCCCGGGACAGCAGAAGGTGATGAGGGCTCGCCTCGAAGGAGTGGCCCGCCTTCGCGATCCGATCGGCCACCCGGGAGGAGGTGACGTGGGCGAAGTGGAGGCGAAGTCCCCGGGGCGCCGCCGCGATGACCTCCGAGACGGCGGCCTCCTCGGCCACTTCCGGCCGGGAGCAGTCCCAGTCGGAAAGCGATCGGGGAGGAGGGTCCAAACGGAACTTCTGCGGGTCCTCCGCGTGGACCGTGAGGGGGAGTCCCGTCGCCGCCGCTCTTCGAAGCAAGCTCGGGATCTCGTCGTGCCCCGGGGGCGTATCCACTCCCGTCGTCGGGCTGAGGTACAGCTTGAGCGCCCCCACGGTCGTCGCGAGTTCGTCCAGCTTCGACGTCGTGATCAGGGCTCCGTAGAGCAGGACGTCCACGGCCGCTCGCCCCAGCACCCGGGACCTCTTCTCCTCGAAACGAGCGGCATCGGTGACGGTCGGAATCGTGTTCGGCATGTCCGCCACCAGCCCCACTCCCCCGAGCGCTGCCTGGACGGTTCCCGTGGCAAAGCTCTCCACGGTCCGGGACCCGCCGGGATCGCGGAAGTGGACGTGAAGGTCGGTAGCGCTCGGAAGGATTACCCCCTCTCCGACATCGTGCCGCTCGGGGGAGCGTAGGTCGCGGCCCAGCGCGACGATGATCCCGTCCCCGCTCACACCGATCTCGAGAGGCCGGAGCCGGCCGTTCACGAGGCTCCGACCCGCGAGCACCCACCGGATCGGAGGGGGGTGCCGGGACTCCGGGTCCCGAGAACGCGCCGACGTGCGTCTCAGAACCGGAGCCATCGGGCGGCAACCGAGTCCACCGACATACTCTTTTTCCTACGAGCGCACTCGGGGCACCGATGGCATCGACGCGGAAGAGCCGGGGTGGCCTGACGTACGCCCACAGCGGTGTCGACACGGATCGACGGGCCCGGTCGCTGGCCGCCCTGCTCGCCGCCGCGCGATACGATTCCCCGGCGAGCCACGGCTGCCCGGTGGGGCCCATCGGACACTACGCGGGCCTGATTCGGATCGGTCGGGAGACCCTCGCCGTCACCACCGACACGGTGGGAACGAAGGTCCTGCTCGCGCAGCAGCTCGGCCGCTACCAAGAGATCGGCGAAGACGTGGTCGCGATCAACGTGAACGACCTCGCGTCGGTGGGGGCGCGTGCGGCGGGGCTCGTGGACGTCATCAACTGCCCCCGCCCGGATCCCACGGTCTTCGCCGCGTTGGGGCGTGGGATCCGCCGGGGACTCGCGGCGGCCGAGTGCGCGCTGCTCGGTGGGGAGACCGCCGTGGTTCCGGACCTCCTCAAGGCGATCGATGTCGGCGGGACCGCCATCGGCTTCTTCCCCAACGGGCGACGCCCCGTCACCGGGGGGAGGATCCGCCCCGGCGATCGTATCCTGGGGATCCCGTCGTCCGGGTTCCATGCGAACGGCTACACCCTTCTTCGCGCGGTCCTCCGGAAGAGGTCGATGGACCTCCGCCGCCCTCGCCCGGGCGCGCGCGTACCCCTGGGTGTGGAGCTACTGCGCGCCACGCGGACCTACACCCGGGCGAGCGAAGCGCTCGCGGATGCCTCCTACATTCACGGGTTCGGGCACCTCTCGGGCGGGGGGGTTCTCAACCTCCTCCGCCTCCGCCCGGACGTCGCGTTCGTCCTCGATCGGTGGCCGGAGCTTTCCGATCAATTCGCGTGGATCCGCGAGCTCGGTGAGGTCGCCGATCGCGAGCTCTTCCGGACCTTCAACATGGGAGTCGGGTTCGCGGCCATTGTGGCCCCGAAGGGCGTTGCGCCCGCGCTCCGCGCGCTCAGGCGCGCCGGTTTCGCCGATTCGGTCGAGGTGGGCCAGGTCACCGAGGGCCGGGGGGTCCATCTGTCGGGATGGGGCATCTCCTACCACGAATACGCCTAAGTCCGAGGAGATGCTGGAGGTCCGATGGTGACCTCCCGGCGGAGCCCCCCCCAGGCCGCCGCCATCGCGGTCACCGCGGCGTTCGTCTGGTCGACGTACTACGTGTTCGTTCTTTGGCTCGGACCGCTGGTCTCTCCGGTGGCGACCGTCGTGTACCCGTTCCTCTTCGGTGGGAGCGCCCTCCTTGGTTTCGCGTGGGCGAGCCGGGAGGCGGGAGCCTTCCTCCACCTCTGGATCGAGCCTGCGGCCTGGGGTCGGGTCCTTCTCGTCGCGGTGTTGCAGGTCGCGGCGATCACGGCAACGTACACTGCGGGCCCGATCGACGCTTCGCTGTTGTCCCTGCTCGGGGACGTGATCGCGGTCCCGCTCCTCTTGATGGCGATCTACGGCGAGGATCGGCCCCTCGTCCGAAGCCCGTGGTTCGTGGGCGGCGTCGTCGCGTGCCTCGTCGGGGGCACGCTGACGATTGTGGCCGGCCACCCGCTGACCCCGATCGGCGGGTGGACCTTGCTCGTCATCCCCGCGATCCCGCTCACCATGGGATTCTACTTCCTCCTGACCGCGCGCGCGGCTCGGACCACCCCCGCGGCGGTGCTGAACGCTCAATCGTTCCTCGGTGCGGGCCTCGTCATCGCGATCCTCTCGCCGCTCTTCCCGGGCGGGGTCAACGGGCTCGCCGCAGTCTCGGGGGAAGCGCTGGGACTCTTCGTTGTCCTCGGCGTCACGACGTTCTTCCTCGCGCAGTGGCTCTACTTCGTCGCGATCGGCCGGGGCGGACTGGTCTCGACCGCGATCTGGATGTCGCTCATCCCGGCATTCACGCTGCTGCTGTCCGTCGCGGTCCTCGGCATTGCGCCGGTGGTCCTCGCCGCGTTGGGAGTCCCCATCGCCATCGTCGGTTCCTTCGCGGCGCTCGAGGGCCAGCGCAGAGTGAACGAGCGCGCCGGGCCTAGTCCCACCGGCTGAGCGGAGACTGGGTGCGCCGTCGCTTGGTCGTGCCGAGATCGCTTGCCGGCGAGTCCAACGTCAGCGTATCGACCACCGGAGCGGGGTCCACCGGCGCGTCGGTCGCCGGCGCGTCCCCGAGCGTGCGCTGCGTGGACCGGCTTCCCTTGAGCAGAGCGCCCGCGTCCCAGCCAAAGACCTCCGTCACCCTCGCCAAGGTCTGGGCAACCCGGTCCGCGTAGTAGACATAATCCGGCTCCTTCGCAAACGGACGGCCCGCTGGCCACCGCGCGAT
>JAKAPG010000193.1 GCA_021823085.1 Thermoplasmata archaeon
CGATCTTCAGCGATTCATCCCGGGGTAGGAAGCGGACAGGGCGCTGAAATCGGCTCCATTAGTGCTACACGATTTACCTCGAGAAATCGCCTCCGCTGTCCAAGTTCCGGCCAGGCGGTCGCGGAGCTTCTCGTGGAGCGCGCGGAGGGCGAGAACCTTCAGCTCGAGATCTTCCAGGAGGATGCGGTTCACGCGGGCCCGCAGCTGCGTACCGGTCTCCCCTTCGCGGGCGTAGTCCGCGAACGCCGACCGCGCCGATTCGAACGAACCGGCGTTGTAGACGAGCTGGCCGGAGGCCCACGCGCGGCCCGCCTCGGGGCTCGGGGACGCGGCGGCATCGTCCGGGGCCCTCGTGTTCGTGGGGGCGGGAGGAGAGGTGAGAGGAGGCGACTCCTGAGGAAGGTCGCGGGCCGAGGTGATCGAGGGACCTGAGGCCATGGTAACTCGGGCGGGCGACCCGCCGTCTCCCTTTCCGTAGTCCGGAGAATGCTCCCGGAGGTAGGCGGGGTACGGGCGAGCGGACCCGAAGTCGACGACGTAGCGGATCTCCGGGTCACGGGGGATCGCGAAGCCGCAACCGCACCCGCACTTCCGGGGCCATCGGTTGCCGGTGACCGTACGAAGGCGGGGGGCGGGTATGGGGTCGGTCGGCGTCTGGGTCTCTCTCGGCGTGGCGGTGATGCTGGTAGGCATCGTTTCACCTCGCGGAAGACAGGTGAAACGATGGGGACCATCGGTCGATGACGTTACCGGGCACGTCACTTGCCAGAGGTGCGCCGGTCTTGATGTCGGTTCCTCAAATTCCCGGCACACCTCTTCCCGAAATTATCGGTACACTCCTGAGCCTGCGACTCGGGGTGCCCCGTGACCTCCGATATCCCCGTTCTCGGCTCCCCGACCCCGCTCCCGAGGGGACCCGTGTACGATCGTCTCAAGCGTCACGAGATCGAGGTGCTGCGCGAGGCCGGTTTCTCCATCCGTGAGGTCGCCCATCGCGCCCACGTCAGCCCGGAAACCGTCCAGCGCCTGCTCGCGCCGTCCTCCCACCGCACCGTCGGTCGCCCCCCCGGTTGCGACGCGCTTCGAAGCCGAGGTCATCACGTTCCTCGGGGAGCGCGCGGACCTGCCGACCGTCGAGGTACTCCGTCGCCTTCGAGAGCAGGGCTATTCCGGCGGCAAGAACCCGGTCTACGCGCTCGTCCGACGACTGCGGAGCACCGTGGCCTCTCCGATGGTCCGCTTCGAGGGGCTCGCCGGCGAGTTCTGCCAGTGCGACTTCGGCCACGTCAAGGTCCGCTACGACGGCGGCGCCCTCGAGCTCCTCCACTTCTTCGCGGCCCGCCTGAAGTGGTCCCGCTGGGTCTACGTCGAGCTCGTTCCCAACGAGCAGGTGGAGTCCCTCGTCCGGGCGCTCCTCAACGCCTTTGCCTCCTTCGGCGGCGTTCCGCTCGTGGGAGTCTTCGATAACCCGAAGACCGTCGTGATTGCCCGTCAGGGCGAGCAGATCCAGTGGAACGCCACCTTCGCCCAGTCCGCTCTCGACTACCGGTTCACTCCCGAGCTCTGCACGCCGCGCCGCGGCCAGGAGAAGGGCGCGGTCGAGAACCTCGTGGGCTTCGTCAAGAACGGGTTCTTCAAGGTCCCTCGATTCCACGACCGGGAGGACCTCGATGCACAACTCGCCACCTGGCATCACGAGGTCAACGAAGAGCGACCCTCGCGCGCCACGGGTGTCCCGCCATCGGCTCGGATCGTCGAGGAGCGGCACCGATTGCGGCCGCTCCCGATCGCTCCCTCGGAGTATGCGCTGCGGTTCCCCGTCCGCGTAGGCCCCACCGGCTGGGTGACCTTCCACGGGGTGCGCTACTCGATGCCGGCGGAGACGATCGGGCTCTCGGCCACCCTGTTCCTCTACCGCGAGCGGGTGCGCATCATGACCGACCGGGAGGACGTCACCCATCCCCGATCTCCTCCGAACGGGGTGAGTACGCTCCCGAAGCACGCCACGAGCGCGCTGGCGGCGGTCTCCGGCCGTCGGGCGCAGCTCTACTACCAGCGCCAACGGCTCCTCGAGGTCGGGCCCTCGGCAGAGGCGTTCCTCACCGAGCTCATCCATGCTCGTCCGCGCACCTGGGCGCACGACGTCCGTCAGCTCTTCGATCTTCTCCTCGAGCACGGACCGGAGCGGATGGCCGTGGTTTTCCAGCACGCTGTCGAGAGGGGCTGGCACGGCGCGGAACTGATCGGGCCGCTGCTGCGCCCGGACCGATGGGGGGAGGTGGTCCCATGACGACGGAAGTCGAGCTGGACGGGATGCTGAAGCGACTGCACATGCCGACCATCCGGCGCCTCTGGAGCGAACTTCAGGGACGGGCCGAGGAGGAAGGGATGGCCTACGCGGAGTATCTGCGCATCCTCGTGGGCGAGGAGATCGCCCACCGGGGCCAGACGAGGATCTCTCGAATGACGCACCGGGCGCGGTTCCCCTTCCTGCGGACCATCGAGGAGTTCGACTTCACGTTCCAGTCGGGCCTGCGCAAGGAGCTGCTCGGGAGCTACCTCGGTCCCGAGCTCGTGCCCGAGGGACGGAACCTCCTCCTCTACGGCCCGTCGGGGACCGGGAAAACGCACGTGGCGATCGCCATCGCCTACAAGGCGATCCAGCACGGGTCCGACGCGCGGTTCGTGACGGCGGCGCACCTGACCGACGAACTCTCCTCGGCGAGCCGGGAGGGGCGGCTACGGGAGGCGTTGGTGCCGTACACCCACCCCGGGGTCCTTGTGGTCGACGAGGTCGGGTACCTCTCGTACGGCCCGGATGCGGCGAACGTGCTGTTCCAGGTGGTGAACGAGCGACACCTACATCGGCGCCCGATGGTGTTCACCACCAACAAGCCGGTGGAGGCGTGGGGTCGAGTATTGCACGACAGCGACCTGGCGGAGGCGATCTTGGATCGAGTGCTGGAGCGCGGGGGTGTGCTTCACTTCAAGGGCCCGTCGTACCGAACGCGTCACCTGGCGCCGACGGCTGTACCGATAGTTTCGGGAAAAGATGGGGCAGAATTTCAGGAACCCACTTGACATTGACCCGCCGGACGACAGTTCGGCCACCGACCAACTGACCACACCGGCCCCATAGTCGATTTGCGCCCGTAGACTGAGATCATCTCCAACACTTCGTTTCTGGTCGGAGAGCTGAGCCCTTTGGCGAACACGGATCAGGAGGCTGATTGAACTGCTCCAGGCGCGGGTGGCGCGGGGGCGGAGGGAGACGCGTGGTGGGCGCTCACCACCGATACGAATCTGCCGGCCGAGGCTGTGGACCGGCTCTCAACGGGGCTGGCGGTGATCGAGGCCGGCTGGAGGGAACTGAAGAGCGGGCTCTAGGTGCGGCCGCTCCGCCACCGCCTCGACCGGCGGGTCGAGACGCACCTCGTGATCTGCGTGCTCGCGTATCTCCTGGAAAAGTACCTCGAGCGGATTCTGCGTGGGGCCGGCCTCACGGACGATCGGGGACCATGGACCGGGTCCCGCGCCGTCGCGCG
>JAKAPG010000194.1 GCA_021823085.1 Thermoplasmata archaeon
TCTTTGGGGATCTCGGGGAACGGGCTCGCGTGGGCGTACGCTTCGGAGACCTTGCGCTGGTGGAAGATCCGGGCCGTCGACTCCCGCAGCGAGGCCGGCGCCTCGGGATAGAGCTGGGCGAGCTGAGCCTCGAAGGGCAAGCCTGTGGTCGCGAGGTAATGGACGCGACCCTCCTCGGGGGGCGTATGGAAGGCACGCAACAGCACGTCGGCAGCGACCTCGCTGATCAGGCGGAGGTCGTCGAGCAACGTTCCATCCACATCGAAGACGATCACTCCCCGGGCGACCCGGCACGAGGTAGGAGGTGCCCGCCCCGTCGGGGTCGAACGCGACATGGAGGCGAACGGGCTAGCTCCCTCCCCGGCCATCGGGTGCGGGAGGCCGTGCGTGGACGCGAATCTCCGCGCTCCCGGCTCCTCGCGCCCCGACATCATCGTCTTCGCCGGTGCCCTGCCCCTTATAGGGGTTACCGGCCCGTCGGTCTAAAGCGAGGGAGTGCATCCTCCGCCGGGCACTGCTCCCCATGCATCCGAGCCGAGTGATCCGAGGAAGATCGACCGATCTCCTCCACGGTCGACACATCGTTCTGGGCATCTCGGGCTCGGTCGCGGCCATCGAGGTCCCTCGTATCGCCCGCGAGCTGCTACGCCACGGCGCCGACGTTCGGGCGGTCATGAGCAGCGAAGCTCAGCGGCTCGTGACGCCGGAAGTGATCCGGTTCGCGACCGGCCATCCTCCCATCACTCAGCTCACCGGGGACGTCGAGCACGTGACCCTATTCGGTCCCGGGCCGGAACGGGCGGACCTCTACCTCATCGCACCGGCGACGGCGAACACGATCGCCAAGGTCGCTCACGGGATCGACGATACCCCGGTAGCGAGCTGCGCTTCGATCGCGCTCGGCGGCGGCATCCCGATCTTGCTCGCCCCGGCGATGCACTCGCAGATGCGCCAGAACCCGGCCGTTACGGAGGCTCTCGCGAAGCTCGAGGGCTGGGGGGTTGGCATCATCCGTACCGAAACCGCGGAGGGGGAGGAGAAACTCGCGAGTCCCGAGGACGTAGCAGCGGCCGTACTTCACCGGCTGGGCCGTGGACCTTGGAAGGGTCGGCGTCTGATCGTCGTCGGGGGGGCTGCACGCGAGCCCATCGACGATGTCCGGTCGATCTCCAACGAGAGCAGCGGAACGACCGCGGTTGCGCTCGCGATTCAGGGCCATTTCCGTGGCGCGGAGGTTGAACTTTGGATGGGATACCATTCCACGACGATCCCTTCCTTCCTCGAAATTCGACGCTGGCGCAGCGTGGAGGATCTCGTTCGACTGGCCCGGGACCGACAGGGAGCGCTCGCCGGGGCGGCGGCGGTCATCGTCCCAGCTGCGCTCGCCGATTACACGGTCGAAAGGGAACGCGGGAAGATCTCCTCCCGGGAATTGCCGGAGCTCACGCTGCGATTGAAGCGAGCCTCCAAGTTCCTCCCACGGTTGCGCGCATGGGCTCCGCCGCCCGTGCTCCTCGTCGGTTTCAAGCTCGAGGCGACCACCGACGAGGCCGCGCTGGAGGTCTCGGCGCGGCGCGTTCAGGAAGAGGCCGGCCTCGACTGGGTGGTGGCGAACAATACGAGGACGATGGGGAATCCCGAGATCGCCGCGCTGGTCCTTCCGCCTTACGGTCCGCGCTTCTGGCTGCGAGGGCCGAAGATGGAGTTCGCGGGTAAGCTCCTCGACGACATCGGCCGTACGCTTCCGAACGGTGCGTCGGAGAGTCGCGCATCCCCGAGGGCGCGACGCCGCGAAGCCGCGGTGCCGGGTCCACCCCCCGTTCGCAGGCAGCGAAGGGCAATTCGCCGTCGGCGTTAAGTGACCGAACGCCTCGAGCCGCACGATAACCATGGTCAAACTCGCAGAGTGGCGAGGGAAGGAGATTTTCCGAAAGTACGGCATCGCGCTGCCTCCGGGCCACGTGGCCCGCTCGGCGGAAGAGGCCGTCACGCTCGTCTCCCAGGGAGAGGTTCCCCTCCCGTGCGTGATCAAGGCCCAGGTGCTCGCCGGAGGTCGAGGCAAGGGAGGAGCCGTTCGCTTCGCCTCCACCGCGGAGGAGGTCCGCGCCGCCGCGAGCGCGATCCTGAGCCTCGAGTTCAAGGGAGAGAAGGTGAAGGAGATCCTTCTCGAGGGAAAGGTCGCGATCGATCGCGAGCTCTACGTGGCGGTTGCCCTCGACCGTGCGCTTCGTCTTCCGATCCTTTTGACGAGCGCCAAGGGGGGTGTCGAGATCGAGTCCGTCCCGGACGACGCGATCCTGCGCCAACCGATCCACCCGTTCGCCGGGCTTGCCGGTTACGAGAAGCGGCGGGCAGCGGCTTCCCTTGGCCTCACCGGCGGTCCCGCCAAATCGCTCGGCCCGCTGCTCGACGCCCTCTGGACGGCCTTCAACGCCGAGGACGCCGAGTTGGTTGAGATCAATCCTCTCGCGGTGGTCGGCGAGCGCGTCGTCGCGCTCGATTCCAAGGTCATCATCGAGGACGACGCTACGTTCCGTCATCCGGAGTACAACGAGGTACGGGACGATCGGACCCCGCTCGAGGAGATCGCGCGCGAGAAGGAAATCGCATTCGTTCAATTGGACGGCAACATCGGCGTCATCGCCAACGGGGCGGGGCTGACGATGGCGACGCTCGACGTGTTGATGCAGTTCGGCGGTCGCCCCGGGGTCTTCCTCGACCTCGGCGGGACCGATGATCCGGCGAAGGTCGCCGAGGCGTTCCTGCTGATGGCCAAAGCGAAACCGACCGCGGTCTTTCTGAACATCTTCGGCGGAGTCACCCGGTGCGACACCGTGGCGAAGGGGCTCGTCAGCGCGATGGAGAAGCTTCCGGCCCAGGATCGCTTTCCGCTGGTCGCCCGCATTCGGGGGAACAACGAAGCGGAAGGCATCGCGATCCTCCGCGCGGCCGGCATCACTTCGGTTCCCGATCTGAAGTCCTCGGCCGAGGCGGCCGTTCGGGCGGCCGCGACCCGGGTCGTGGCGGCGGGAGGGCGGAGCGCATGAGCGTCCTGATCGATTCGCACACGCAGATCGTCGTCCAAGGTATCACCGGGCACCAGGGCACCGTCCACGCGCATCAGATGAAGCTGTTCGGGTCGAAAGTGGTCGCGGGCGTGACTCCGGGAAAAGCGGGGACCGTCGTGGAGGGCACTCCCGTTTTCGACAGCGTCCGGGAAGCGGTCGAGAAGACCCAGGCCAACGCCTCGTGCATCTTCGTACCGGCCCCGTTCGCCAAGGACGCTCTGATCGAGGCCGTCGATGCCGGTATCCGGCTCTGCGTGATCGTGACGGAGCACATCCCGTTCCACGACATGCTCGTCATGTACCACTACGCGAAAGCTCGGGGCGCGCGCATCGTCGGCCCGAACTGCCCGGGCATTGCGGCGCCGGGGGCGCCCAGCAAGGTGGGGATCATCCCGAACGTGGTCTTTCGCCCCGGCCGGGTCGGGGTCATCTCCCGCAGCGGCACGCTCACCTACGAGATCGTGAACGGGATCCGGG
>JAKAPG010000195.1 GCA_021823085.1 Thermoplasmata archaeon
GCCGTGCCGGCGAGCGCGTTGGCGGCGCTGACGTTGAACTGGAGGTTGATCGGCTGGAAGAAGATCGAGAGCGACGGGGTGCTGAAGTAGTTCATCTTCCCCGAGGCCGCCAGCGTGTCGAACGTCGCGATGTCCGCCGGGAGATAGATCGCCGCGAGGTCGGCCTGACCGGCCTGCATCTGGTCGATGCCGGTCGTGTCGGTGAGGCCCCAGAACACGTGGACGTTGGGCTCATACGTGCCCGGAGCGGGCTCGCATCCCTTCTGTCCCGCGCATCCGGTGGGCTGATGGTACGCCGGGTTCGCCGCTAGCGTGTAGCCGATCGATGGATCGATCGTACCCACAGAGTAGTACGGCCCGGAGCCGACCATGTTCCACTGGACGTTGGGTTGCGGTATGTAGTTGCCGGAGGCGGCCAACTTCTCGAACGAGTCCCAGGACGTGGGGTTCGAAACGAGTCCCGAAAGGTACGTCTGGAACGCTGCGGAAGTGCTGCTGGTGGCACCCGCGGGCAGTGTGCCCGGCCCATCACCGTGGGGGTTGGTTGTCCCGGGGAAGCCCGGAACCCCGGCCGATTCGTAGGTGAACCAGCCCTGCGGGACGATGGACGACCCGAGCGGATCGTCAATCAGGTCTTTGAAGAACGGCCAGTTGACGGCGCCGGCCGCGCTCGGACCCATGCCGTCCGCTCCGTTCCGTCCGAGTACGAACGTGACGCATCCGTTACCGGAGGTCGTCGCCGCCGACGGGCAGTACGCGGAGTCATTGACGAGCATGCTCGACATGATCCACGCAGGCGTGTTGTTGTACGGTGCATGGATTCCGCCGTCCCAGCTCGGGTTGCCGGCGGGCAGCAAAGCCTGCGAAATGATCCAGCCGTTGTAGACACCCGAGGCCGGAAGGTTGGCGAACCCCATCGTTCGAGCGAGCGAGAAGACCACGTCGGACGGATAGACCGACCAGTTCGCCCCGGTGCTCGGGTCGTAGAACCGAGCCGCCGAGTCGATGACGAACGTATACGTCGCGGCGAACCCCGTGCTCGCGTTGGTTGTGACGAGGGAGCTGCCGTACATGCTCGTGCACTGGGCCGAGCCGGGAACGCAGGTCGCCAGCTGGGGCACCCAGCTCGTAACGCTGGATCCATTGTAGGCGATCAAGGTCTGGTAGACATTCAAAATCACTTCATACCCGACCGTCTCATAATCTACGGCCGGATCCTCGGTAGTTCCTGGGCCCCCCGCATCGTAGACCTCCAAGGTCCCGGGGTGGGGGCTGGTTGGAGTGCTCGTCGCGGGCGTCGCGGTCGCGGCCGGCGATACCGTGGACGGTGTCGACAACTGGGTCGTGGAAACGGCGGCGGGAGCGACCACATTGCCTCCCTGCAGCCCGATCGCCCCCACGACGCTAGTGACCATCACGACCGCGGCGATCGTCGCCCATATCACTGTTCTCTTCGACAGCCTCTGCATTGCTATTCGCACACCTCTCTCAACGTCGCGCTACGACGCGACGGTGGACGCGACACGCTCTCCCCTACATATAGTTGATAGAAACCTCACCGGCCGTTCGACGTGCGGCTGAGAAGGGGGGTCCCCGCCGCGTGTCGTCGCCGGGCGAACCGCCGCCTAGAGGAACTCGTTGGGGTCGATCGCGTCGGGAGGGAGACCGGTGACCGCACCGCGATCGAGCAGCGCCTTCTCCGGCGTCCACCGCCCGACCTCCACCGGCCGCACCCAGCTCGGGCGGAACCGCTCTCCCGGACGGCGGCGAGGCAACGGGAGCTCGGGACGGTACCACAGGACCTGATAGAGCAGGAACTCGGCGTAGGCCGCGAGCAGGAGCGATGGAGCGATCGCGAGGTAGATCCCGAGGCTGATCCACTCGACCGCGACCCAACTATCGAGTACGAGGAATGCGATGATGCTCCACCAACGGAACCCGGAAAAGTAGAGCCAGTCCCGCCACGAGAGTCCCGGCTCCTCGCGAGCCCGACGCTTTTCCTCCTCGACCTTGTCGAGGAGCTCTTGCGTTCCCTTGTCGGTAAGCGTTCCCTTGGGGGTTGGGGGAGGGCGTGGTTCGTCCGTCGGGTGGAGGAGGGATGCCATCAGCTTGCCGGCGGCGTCGCCGGCAGGGGCACGGACCCCTCGGCAGCGCTTAGCTCCGGCCGAATCGCTTCGGGGGGCGGGTAGAGGTGACACGCGACCCGGTGGCCGGGCCGGACCTCGATCAGCGGCGGCTCGACCTTCGAGCAGATGGGCATGACGGCCGGGCATCGGGTGTGAAAGTGGCAGCCGGGGGGCGGATTCGCCGGGCTCGGCACATCTCCCCCGAGGATGACCCGTTGCCGCTGCAGCTCGGGGTCGGGGATCGGAATCGCCGACATGAGGGCTTGTGTGTACGGATGCAGCGGCCGCGAGAACAGGTCCGGCGTGGACGCCTCCTCGACCACCTTACCGAGGTACATCACGGTCACGCGCTCGCTGACCGCGCGCACGACGCTCAGGTGGTGCGAGATGAACAGATAGGCCAGGCGCTGCTCCTTCTGGAGCTTGTTGAGGATGTTCAGGATCTGCGCTTGGACCGATACGTCGAGCGCGCTCGTCGGCTCGTCGAGCACGATGAGCTCGGGCCGAAGCGCGAGCGCACGGGCGATCCCGATGCGCTGACGCTGGCCCCCGGAAAACTCGTGCGGGAAACGCCATGCGTGCTCCGGGTTCAGGCCGACCTCGCGGAGGAGTTCCCCCGCCCTCGCGTAACGCTGCGCGCGGGTACCTTCGTGGGAGATGGCGAGCGGTTCGGTCACGATGTCCCGCACGAGCATGCGGGGGCTGAGCGAGGAGAACGGGTCCTGGAACACGATCTGAAGCCGACCCCGGAGCCGGCGGAGCCGTACCGATCCCATTCGGTAGATCGAGTATTGATCGGCGACCTCGGCGAGTTCCTTGAGCAGGGCCTGCGAGTCGGGCGAAAGATGCTTACGATCCGCCTCGCCCGAAGGGGTCGCACCGAGCTTGGCGTAGATCGTGTCGATACGGTGCATGTCCTCGGGGCTCGGCCGGTAGTAGACGTGGCCGCTCGACGGTTCGATAAGCCGGAGCAAGAGACGACCGACCGTCGTCTTGCCGCAACCGGATTCGCCGACCAGTCCGACCGTCTGTCCCTCGCGGATGTCCAGGCTCACGCCGTCGACCGCGCGCACATCTCCGACGTGCGTAGAGAAGAGCCCGCCCCGGATCGGGAAGAACTTTCGCAGGTTCCTGGCTGAGAGGACGATGGGTCGCGGATCGTCCGCGGTCAGGGCCGATGGCAACTCGCTCACTCAATCGACCGCGACTGGCCCCTTGTATAAATAACAAGCCACAGTGTGTCCGGGTCCTTCGACGGTGACCGGGGGACGAGCCTCTTTGCAGACCGGCATCGCGTACGGGCATCGCGGATGGAACCGGCATCCGGGCGGCGGGTGGATGAGATTCGGCACCGAACCCGGAATCGACGCCAGCTCCTTCTCCGGCTGATCCAGCCT
>JAKAPG010000196.1 GCA_021823085.1 Thermoplasmata archaeon
ACCCACGTTACGGGATCGAAGACCCCGAATCCTTGCGGTCGACAAGCTCTTCAGGGAGTTCCGGCAGATCAAGGGACTTCCCGGGGGCCCCCTCGTAGCTCGCGGAAGAGCTGCACCGACTCCGCTTCGCTCTCCCGGGCCTTCTCCGCCTGGCCCCCCTCCCGATACGCGCGCGCCAGCAGTTCCAGGGTTCGGGGGAGCTCTACGACGTAGCTCGCCTTCCGGAACTGACCGACGGCCTCCTCCAGTCGCGCGATCGACTCGGGGCCTCGCCCCGCTTGCGCCGCTAGGATCCCCTGGAGTCGCAGGTCGATGCCGAGTCCCGCCGGGTTCTCCAACACGACGGCGAGCTGATGGACGTCGGCTGCCAGCCGTTCGACCTCCCGTCTCCGTTCGTCCTCGCGGGGTCGCTCCAGCAGCGTCTCCACGAGGGCGGCTCGGCCCCTCAGATGATACCAGGCATCGAACGCCGGCATCTCTTCCAACGACGCGGGCCATCCTTCGCTCGCTCGGCGTAGTACGGCCTCGGCGGCGTCGATCTCGTGACGCTGCCGGTGCAGTTCCCCCTGATCGGGAGCCGCGCGGCGCCGGGCAATCGCGCTCTCGGAGTTCATCGCTCTCGAAAGGAGGGCGGCCGCCCCGTCCAGATCCCCTCGGGCTAGGGCGAGGTCCGCCGCCACGAGATCGATCGGGACATCATGCGCTCCGATCCCAAGACCGCGTCGCTCTCTTCCCTGTCGGAGAGACGCTTCCGCCTCCCGGGTCCGGCCCATCCAGATCTGGGCTCGCGCCTTCCGTAACCAACCCTCAGACTCCGATAGTCGATCTCGGACCTTTTGGGAGGAATCGATCACCCGCTCCGCCCACTCCACCGCCTTCGCCGGATCCCCCAAAATGGCAAGGCCCACGACCGACAAGTTGCTGTAACCGATCGCGACGAACGTCCAATGCTCCTTCCCGGGTCGACTAAACTGCCGCACGCTCTCCTCCAGGGACGGGACCACCTGCTCCTTCTCCCGGACGGAGTACGTGAACCAGAAGTCCCCCTGGACGGAAGCCTCGGCGTCCGCGTCCCCGATCGCGCGAGCGACCCCGACGCCCTTGTCCAATAGCGCACGACCCTCACGAAGGCGACCTCCTTGGGTGAGGTAGATGCCCGCCTGATCATACAGCTCCGCGAGCTCGGGAGTCGGCGGGATGCTCTCCAACAATCGACGACCCTGTTCGATCCACCGCTCCCCCCGCTGCGGTTCCCCCCGAGCGAGCTGGGGGTGCGTTCGCACCAGGTCCGCGAGTTTAGGGCAGAGCCCTCCCGCTCGCCGCGCTTCGCCGGTCGACTCGTAGAGGCGCACCGCCGCCTCCCACTCTGGTAGCGCCTCCTCCACGCGACCTAGGGCGAAATGGACCGTCCCGAGGCCGTCGAGCGCTCGGGCCCGAACCTGATCGTCCGGCGCTTCCTCGAGCAGCTTCAGCGCGGTCCGATAGTGCGTCTCCGCCTCCTCAAACCCGTAGACGTTCGCACACCGATGGGCTGCGACCAGGGCGTACTCCGCCGCCTGGGCCGGGTCGTGGCCCTCCTCGAAGTGATGCGCGAGTTCCGCGGCGAATTCCTCTCGACGGTTCCCCGAAAGCTTCTCCAACGCTTCCGCGGCCTTGCGGTGGAGACGCACTCGGCGAAGCGACAACACTTCGCTGTAGAGCGCGTCCCGCAGCCGGGGATCGCTGAAAGCGAAGGTGAGGAACGGGGAGGCGGTTTTGGTCTCCGTGAGGAGTCCGGCCCGGACGAGCCGCTCCAGCTGTTCGATGAGCGGCTCATCCTCGATCCCCGCCACCTCCCGCAGCAGTTCGGATGCGAACTCGGTCCCCAGGACCGCCGCGACCCGCAGGGTCGACAGGGTCGGTTCGTCCAGGCGCGAGGCCCGTTGCTTGACGACCTCCCGAACGGTCTTCGGGATTCTGATCTCTTCGACGCCCTTCCGCTCCCAGCGGCCCTCCGGGGTCCGGTAGATCGTTCCCTCCTCCACCAAGGAGCGGAGTATCTCTTCGACGAAGAACGGATTCCCGCCGGTCCGTTCATGGACGTGAGTTCGGAACTCTTCGGAGACCTCGAGCTCCCCGAAGATCTTCCCGATCATCTCGCCTACCGATACCGCGTCCATCCGACGGACCGGGACCACCCGCAGCATCTCGTCCTTGCGAAGGTAACGGAGGGTCTCCGCGACCGCAGCGCCGTCGTCCCCGTCTATCTCCTGCATCGTCCCTAGAATGAGCATCCGGTGCCGAGGAACCGCCCGGAGCGCAAACTCGAGTAACCGAAGGGAAGCGAGATCGGCCCACTGCAGGTCGTCGAAGAGGAGGATGAGGGGGGCCTCCTCCGAGAGATCCACAAAGAACTGGGTGATCGTTGCGTAGAATCGGGCCCGGGCGGACTCCGGGTCACCGCCGGGCCTTTCCGAGGTCGGTCCGAACTTCTCTCCGAGCTCCGGCACGAGTTTCGTCCACTCGTTCACGGCCGCGCCCATCGCTTTGTAGGCCACCGCCGGCGGCGTGTTGCCCAGGTACTCCCGCACCATCTCCGCCCAGTGGGCATAGGGGGTCGCGAGCTCGTCCGGGAATGCCCGTCCCCGTAGCACTCGGAACCCGGACCTCTCCGCCGCTCGAACCGCCTCCTCGGCGAGCCGGGTCTTCCCGACCCCGGATTCCCCGACGAGCAAGAGCGCGCACCCCTCGCCCTTC
This sequence comes from Thermoplasmata archaeon, assembly GCA_021823085.1. Lineage (GTDB taxonomy): Archaea > Thermoplasmatota > Thermoplasmata > Lutacidiplasmatales > UBA184 > Lutacidiplasma. The sequence continues at coordinate 2,737 of JAKAPG010000196.1, forward strand.
CGCGCCTGTTCCACCGCCTCCCGAAGGACCCGTTGCTCGGCGGGTCGGTCGACCCACGGCGTCTTCGGCGCCAGCGACGTGACCAGCCACGGGAGCTCGATGCGGTAGAGCGCGACGGGGAACTCTACGTTCTTCAGCGCCGGAGTCCCCAGCGCCTCGAACCGCATGTCGAGCTTGTTGCGCACCAGTTCGAAGACGGACCCCGAGACGCAGATTCCGCCGGGCTCGGCCAACGGCTCGATCCGAGAGACCAGGTTCACCGCGTCCCCATAGATGTCGCCGTTCTCCCGGACCACATCGCCCACATGGAGGCCGATCCGCAGTTCGATCTTGGCCCGGGGGGATTTCGAGTTGCGCTGGTGCAACGACTGCTGGATGGCGATGGCGCAGCGGGTGGCGTCCAGCGCGTTCCCAAACTCGACGAGAAAGGCGTCGCCGATCGTCTTGACCTCCCGGCCGGAGTGGTCGCGCAGCAGGGGACGGACGACCTGCCGATGCTCTTCCAGCAGGCGCAGCGCACCGGCCTCGTCCCGCTGCGTGAGGGAGGTGTAGCCGACGAGGTCGGTGAGCATAACGGCGGACAGATGCCGGGACTCTACGGCCACGGAGGGTAGACCCGCTCGAGCTATCTAAGGGGTGTGGGCAATCAGAGCAGTGCCGTCACGCGAGGGCGGTCTTGGAAGGTCGATATCCTGAGGTTTCGGCAGGGACATTGGTCGCGCCCAAAGGGCGGGTAACCCGCGGAGGATTCATGGCCCGCCCGGCGGCCCCCCGAT
>JAKAPG010000197.1 GCA_021823085.1 Thermoplasmata archaeon
AGATCGACATCGCGCAAAGAGGGGAGAGGGACCGGATGCCCGAGACGGACGAGCAACGAGTCGAAGGCCAAGCTCAGCGCCGGGTCACCGAGAGATCGGACCTGCTGGCGCTTCTGCTCGATCACCTTGGAAGCGATTCCGTCCAAGCGGCCGAGGTAGAGGAGGACCTGCTTGCGGGGTCGGTTGAGAATACGTCGGGAAGTGGCCACCTCCCAATACGGATGGTCGCGCACCGTTCGGGAGACGAGGATCATAGCGAGAGGTCATGTTGACAATACATATAGGTATAACGGTGGACTGGTAAGGGCATTTGTAGAGAGGTGGGTTGACAATACATCATGACAACGGAATCGGTGACCGGGGGCGACGAGCACGAATGATCTGGGACGGGAGACGGGAGCGTCCGCAGAGACGGTATTTAAACTACCAAAGTCACGCCTAGGATCGGGGGAGGGTGAGCTTCCCCCGGGCCAACGCCTCCAGCAGCCGCTCCGTCAGGAGGATGGAGCGGAGAGACTCCTGGGCAGCGGGTTCCACGACCGCCAGAAGACGTCGGTTCTTGCCCAGGCAGATCCGCTCGCGGTCGGTCAAGTCGTCCCAAGCCCTCGATCCGCGCGCCAGTTCCAGCAGCCGGGCGGCCCGCTCGCCGTGGGGAGATATCTCGGTCGGATTGAACTGGCGGGTGAGGGCGGCCAGAATCTCCCGGACGACCTGGTGGTCGCGCGTCTGGTCCAAGCGGAGGAGCGCCCGAGCTTGGTCGGCTTCGTTCAAAGGCGCCGATCCGAGCCGTTCGAGGGCTTCGCGGTAGGGGCCCTCGGACCGGGAGAGTTCGTCGCGGAGGGCGGCCTGGATTCCTTCGAGCCGTTGACCCCTGAGTTCGGAGGTCCGTTTCTGCAGGCGAGAGTTGACTCCCTGCCGGAGGTGCCCTTGGCGGACCCGGAGCTGGGTGAGGAGGAAGTCTCGGGCTTCCACCAGATGGAGGGCCTGTCGTTCGAAGACGAGGCGGGCCTGATAGGCGACGGCCCGGTCCGCGTCCAAGGAGGCCAAGAACCCGGGGAGGGCATTGGCCCGGGGTACGTGTTCAGCTCCTGACGGAGCACTCGATCAGCTGACTGCCGCGTAGAGCTTCGTCGCGGGATTCTCTCCGCGGAGCTTCCACGTCCCGAGCACGCTCAGCAGCCGGGCGAACGCCTCCGCCCCCTTCCAGTTCCTCAACGTCCCGATGATCTTTCGGATCACGATCGCTTCCCTCAGCCCCCGTTCGGCTCGGTTGTTCGTCGCCTCCATCCCCTGATGTTCCAGGAACGTCAGCCACCACGGCATCCCGTTCCGCAGATACCCGACCGCCCTCGACACCGCCGCGGACCGACTCCGACCATACCGACGGAGAAGCCTCGTCAGGGCCTTCGCTCCCATCGTGAGCCGCCGGGCCCGAGCTCTCGGACTCGCGGCGTCCAACTTCCTCGTCATCCGGTGGTAGAGCGCACCGAGCTCTGCCGAGAGCGCCTTCCCCTCCTCGCTCTCCTTCGCCGCCGCCTCCGCATACCGCAGCAGGTGGGCCCAGCACCGCTGCAGCACCCAGCCGAGGTAGCCCTTCCATCCGTCACAGACGATCTGTCCCGGGTACTCCTTCCCAAGCACCTCCTCGACCACGTCCCGACTTCGACTCGGGCGGATCACCAGCAGGAGGTCCGTTTCGGTGCAGAAGACCCAGATCCACACCTTCCGGCCATCGATCCGGTAGGACGACTCGTCGGCGTGGACCCAAGGAGAGGCCCGGAGTCGCTGGAGGATCGCCGCCTCCTCGTCCTTCAGCTTCTCGCTGGCGCTCCAGACGACGGCTTGCAGCGTGGCGGGGCAGCTCGGGATTCCCTCCCGCGCCAGCCGCTCCTCGAGCTTCCGATACGGGAGCCGCTCCTCGATCTTCCCCAGGACGATCTCGGTCTGGAGTTGAGGGCCATACCCGGCGGGATCCCGACCGTCCGGGAGGGTCGAGCGGACCTCGGCCCCGCAGTCCAAGCAGTCGTAGACGGCCTGGTCGTACTCCGTCACGATCCGCTTCCGCACCACCTCGACCTCCTGGTGGGTCTCGGTGCCCCGGAACCGAAGGTGCTCGCCGTGGCACTTCCGGCATCGAGCGGCGGTGAGGGCGACCTTCTGGTCCGGGGTCAACGGCGCGCGAGTGACCCCTTCGTGGCCGGGCTTGGGCCCGGGCTTCTTGCGCTCGCCGGACGGAACGAGGGGCCGAACCCGGGCGTAGCCGGGGGAATGGTTCCGCACGCTGGGAGGGACGTTCGGGTTCTCATGGACCTGGAGGCGCCGAAGGAGTTCGGCATTCTCTCTCCGCAGCCGCTCAATCTCCCGAGCGCGCTCCTCGGCTTGCTCGGCCTGCCGCCTCAGCTCCTCCAAGCCCTTCTTGGAGACGATGATCTCGTCGTCCTCGTCCTTCGGGGTCAGGCGCCAGGGTTGGAGTGTCGCGGCCACGAGTTCCTCGCTCCTTCGGAGCGAAGGAGGCCGGATTTCCACTTTGCGATGGAGAGGAACTCAGCCGCTCAGGCCATCAGCGGCTCGGGGAGCCTGAACACGTACGGCCCGGGGTAGGAGGCGGTCGTAGAAGGCATGGGGGGCCACCCCGGGATAGAGGGCGGCGAAATGGGCCTCCACGGCCTGGGTGTGGGCGAGGGCTTGGTGAAGGCTCACGCCGTGGAAGAAGGAGATGTCCCGATAGGAGTAGAGGGCACGGCGGGCGGCCACCAGATCGTAGGCGGGAGCCGGAGGGATCCCCACCGCTCGGAACCAGGCGAGCGGGTCGCTCCGGTCCCGGGGGAGTCCCACCGCCAGTTGCTCGATCAAGCGGTAGCTGGAGTGTCGGGGGAGGGAAGGGAGACCCCGGAGCGCCCGATCCTCGTTGAGCCGGTCGGCGAGGAGGGTCGGCGAGGTGAGCGGGTTCACGCGCAGTTCCTCGAGGATGAAGTCCCGATCCTCCAGCGCGGGCGCGGGAGCTCGCTCGCCGAGGTACCGTAGGGCGGCGAAGGCCTGGTCGGACCTCTTGAAGGCCTCGAGACGCTTCTGGACCGCCGACGGGTGAGCTGGTATCGGTCGGCGATGCGGGCCAAGTCAGTTCCGGTGTAGCCCAGTTCAAGCCGCTGACGATCCTCGAGGTAGTGCAGGAACTCCTCCCGGGATAGCTTCATGGAAAGCGCCTCGGACGGCACCCCCGTTGGCCGAATACAGTTTCCGGAAAAGTTCGCACTCAGTTACAAACGGGCCGGCAAGCCGGAATCTGGCGGAACGAATCCCTGCCGTCGGAACTCGCGGGGGGCATGCGTCTTGCCAGGAGCGAGGCGAGGAAGCGGCGGCACGAGCGACCGCTGTTGAGATCGCCCCGGGTCATGGAGGACCGACGAGCCTCCGGGAACCCGCGCCGGTCCGCGGGCCTTGCCCGGAGTAGGGACCGTTCCCACTTGGGGTGCTTCGCGGGAAGATGCCCCACGCTCGG
>JAKAPG010000017.1 GCA_021823085.1 Thermoplasmata archaeon
GACGGCCGCGGTCCCGGCAACCGAGGCAAACGCGTCATCGAAGGCACCCGTGGCGCTCAGCCCCACTTCCTGGCACACGTCGGCCGACAATCCGGCGATCTCCGTAGGGCCGGGTCGGGAACCCGCCGCCTTCGCCACCGCGCCGATGATCGCGGTGCTGACCGCGGACGAACTCTTGAGGCCCTGGGCCTCCGGCACCTCGGAATCGATGTCCAAGCGAACGCGGGCCCGGGCGTCGGCGTACCGCCGGAGAGCGGCGCGCGCCGACCGATCGACCAAGGGGGTCAGGGAGCCCCGCACGACGCTCACGGTCGCCGAGGCGCGCTCTCGGTCGTCCACGAACGTCGCATCGACGCGGACCGGGATGCGGACCGCCGCGGCGGCGCCGACGCCCGTCGGCAGCGCATTGACGAACGTGATCGCTCCGAACGTCTCGGTCACGCCGCGCATCCGGCCTCCTTCATCGCTGCGTCGACAAGGTCGTCACGGGGCGGAACGCCCCACCACCGCCGGTGCGTCTCCACCGCCTGATAGATGAGCAGGCGGCTGCCGTCCTCGTACGTCCCCCTTCGCGCCTCGACCTCGCTCCGCAGCTCGGGCCGGTCCGGCCGGTAGACGAAATCGAGGAAGTACGTCCCGGCGCGGAGATGCTCGTGCCATGGGACCTCGAGGGTTCCTGCATCCGAGCGTCCCACCGGGGTCGCCTGGACGATGAGCGATGCCGGGGAGTCCGGTTGTTCGGGGACGGTCGCGCCCAGGTCGTGGACGAGCGATCGGACCCGATGCCGGTCGCGCGCAAGAATCTGCGCGCGGAGCCCCAAGCGGTCCGCGGCGATGATCGTCGCGCGCGCCGCGCCTCCACTTCCGAGGACGAGAAGGTCGGTGCCCGGCCAGGCACCCGAGGCTCGAAGCTCCCGAAGGCGCCGTTCTACCGCGTCGACGTCGAAGTTGTCCGCGAACCAGCCCCCGCCCTCGTGGGTCAGCGTGTTCGCGCAACCGGCGGCACGGGCCGCGGGGCTCGCTCGGCTCGCGGCCCCCAGGGCCGCCGCCTTCCAAGGATGGGTGACGTTGAACCCCCCGAAACCGTCCTCGTGCAGCGGGCCGAGCACGTACTGAAGCTCCGTCTCGGAGAGGACGTCCAACGCGACGTAGAGGCCCGGCTCGCCCATGGCGTGGAACCAACGCATGTGGAGACGTGGGGAGGAGGAATGGGAGACCGGATGGCCCAGCACTCCGAACAGGCGGCCGTCGGTGCCGGCGGCCAGGTACCGCGCCAGCGCGTCGAACGGCGGCTGCGAAAGCTCTACCGGGGAGGCCATCGAGGTGAGGGGAGGTCCGGCGAAGACGGCGGGAAGGTCGAACGCGGCGGCCCGTGCACGGAGGATGGGTCCGGACGGACCGCTCGTGTGAACGATCCGTGACGGCGGTTCCGTCGAGGACCGAATCAGCAGCGGCCGGATCTCACGATAGAATCGATCCAGCGTGCCCGGGATGACGACCTTCGTCCACATCGATGGCGGAGCGATCGAGGACAGAACCTTCTCGATCTCGTCGAGCGATGGATCGCGAGCGAGATGGGTCGACACGATCCCTCGGGGCCCGGTCGCTTCGGACGCACGGTGAGCGACCAACGGTGCATCGTTCCGCGACTCGAGGTCGATGAACGAGAAGGGGAGCGAGAGCAGGCGACGGAGCACCTGCTCTCGCCGATCTCCGGCATCGTCCCCTTCGCCGCCCTCGGAGCGGGATCGATAGGTCGCCAGCAGCGGCACCGGGCTTGGGAAGAGTCCGTCGAGGCGAGCGAGCTCCGGCTCGGGAAGGCGATCCACACGGATCTCGGCGACCGTACCGGTCCCCGCGAGTTCCGGTAGGGCTCGGCGGAGGTCTTCGACCGAGCGCTCCGGACGGCTGACGATGATGAGAGGAGTGCTCGGCGTCATCTCTCCCCGATGGTCTCGTTCACCGCCGCCCCCAGATGCCGCGCGGGGGGTAGTGCGACGGCGCGTGCGAGCGCACCCGGTGCGAGGTCCGTCGTCGCGACCGGCCCTTCCGTCGTCCCGAGCCGAACGGTCTCCGCCGCCTGCAGGAACGCGGTGTAGGTACGCGACCCGTGCTCGACCTCGACCAAGGTCATCGGCCGTCGCTCGATCTTGATCCGACCGACGCGCACGGCCCGCGTCGCCCCCTGCGGCCGTGCGATGAGGATCGAGTCGCCGGCTTCGAGCTCGGAGAGATACCGCGTATCGCCGTTGGCGAGCAGCGTGTAGAGGTGGGCGGCTCCCGCGTTCACGCGGAACGGTCGTGCCCGCGTGTAGCGCGATCCGACCGCCTCGCTCAGGACGAGGACGAGCAGGGCGGCGGAGCTGCCGACCATCAGGCCCTCCTCGGCGTGGAGGATGGAGGTGGTGTCCACGATGACCCGGTCGCCCATGCCCGCGCTCGCAACGCGACGCACCCGCGCGGTGGTCCATGAGAGCGGGATCGCGGCGTGGTCGCTGACGGCTTCCAATCGATCGAGCGCGTCCGGGGAATCGACCTCCACGATCACGGCGTCCGCACCGTGTTCGAGCGCCCCTAGGAACGACGGCACGTCCTCGATCCGGTCCGCAACCGCCCAGAGCGTCCCGGCCGCCCGTCGGGCGGCCACGAGGTTCTCGAGAGGGATCACTCGCTCGTGGCGCCAGCGCACCGCCACCGGCTCACCCAAACGAAGTCGCTGCGCGGCCGGTCCCGCGTCCTCAGGCCGGTCGACATGGACGAGCGGGATCGGCGCAGCTCGTCCCGGGATCCGGATGCCCTCGGGAAGGATTCGCACGTCCCTCTCGGACTCCTCCGCGCCGCCGGTCCCCGGGATCGCGAACCGCTCGAACCCTCGCCGAACGGCACGCGCACGGAGGTCGGACGCCTCCTTGGGCGTGGGGGAGGTGAGCGCGATGACGATCCGAGGGTCGGGCATGGGGAGGGTCCCGCTACGATCCTCCATGGAGCAGCGAGGCGACCTCGCGAGCGAGCGGCCCCATCGGACGGCGTTGGAAGAGGTTCCGCCCGATGCAGATGCCGGCCGCGCGAGCCTCGACCGTCTCGCGAACGAGACGGAGGACCTCCGTGTCCTGATCGAGGCGCGCTCCCCCACCGAGCAAGAGAGGGACCGGCGTCGTCCGGACGAGGCGTCGGTACTCCTCGAGCGAGCCGGGATAGCCGGTCTTCACGATGTCCGCGCCCGTGTCGGCCGAAGCGCGGCACGCGTGGCGGATTTCATCCGGCGTGCCGCCGCCCGGCTTCTTGACGTAGGTCATGCACATGAGCGGGAGACCGATCGATCGACACTGATCGGCGGCGATCCCGAGAGAGCGGAGCATCTCCCCCTCCTCGGGGACGCCGAAATTGACCTGGATCGAGAGAAGATCGGCTCCGAGCGCGACCGCCTCCTCGGCGGTTCCCACGAGGACCTTGACGTTGGAGTTCGGCGCCAGGCTGGTCGAGGCAGAAACGTGGATGCCCAGCAAGGTCGAGGGACGAAGGATAGGGACCAGCGGTCCGACGGCTCCCTTCGTGACGATGATCATGTCGAGGCCCGCGTCCTGCAGGTCCTTCACGAGAGCCGGGGCGTCCTCCAATCCGTCGATCGGTCCCATGGACACCGAGTGGTCGAGAGGGACCGAGAAGAGGCGGTGCTCTTCGCCCGGGAATACTCGTTTCAGTCGGATTGCTTTTCCGTACATGCTACCTCTTTCCTTCTACGGAAGAGGAAAACGACCGGAGGCGGACCCCGATGCGGAGATCCACAATGGGAGGCGCCCTCCGGGCGCTTCCCTCTCACCAGAGCCAGAGCACGGCCGCCCGGCGCGCGACAGACCCTTGGGCCCGGACGCTCGGCATGACGACCATCGACCCCCCCACTTCCAGCGGGTATTAATGCCTGAGCGCTAAGGCTCCGGGGGATGCGAGGTGAGGCGGCGGGTCGGTCTATCGGTGGCTGGCGCCCCCTTCGGCCCACGCCTTCGAGAGCGGGGCATGATACGTTTTTATAGTAACGCTTTCTTCCTAATCGCGGATTCCGGGAGGGCGTGCCCCGGGCGCGTGCCGAACGGAGAGGAATACCGATGGCAAAAATCATAGGAATCGATCTCGGAACGAGCAACTCGGCGGCGGCGGTTCTGGAAGGAGGACGTCCGGTCATCATCCCGAGCGCGGAGGGCACGACCGTCGGAGGCGGAAAGGCGTTCCCCTCCTACGTGGCGTTCACGAAGGACGGCCAACTCGTCGTGGGCGAGCCCGCCCGCCGCCAGGCGATCTCCAACTCCGAGGGCACCGTCACGGCGTTCAAGCGGAAGATGGGTACGGACTACAAGTACCGCCTGCAAGGAAAGGAGTACACTCCCCAGCAACTCTCCGCCTTCCTTCTTCAGAAGATCAAGCGCGACGCCGAGGCCTTCCTCGGGGACAAGGTCGAGAAGGCGGTCATCACCTGCCCCGCCTACTTCAACGACAACCAGCGCCAGGCGACCAAGGACGCGGGAAAGATCGCCGGCCTCGACGTCGTTCGGATCATCAACGAACCGACCGCCGCGAGCCTCGCCTACGGTCTCGATAAGGCGGGGAAGACGCAGAAGATCCTCGTCTTCGATCTGGGCGGAGGGACGCTGGACGTCACGATCATGGACTTTGGCGAAGGAGTCTTCGAAGTCCTTTCCACGAGCGGCGACACGCAGCTCGGCGGCACCGACATGGACAATGCGATCACCGACTGGATCGTCGCCGAGTTCCGGAAGGAGAGCGGGATCGACGTGCGGAACGACAAGATGGCGATGCAGCGCATCCGCGACGCGGCCGAGAAGGCGAAGATCGAGCTCTCCTCGACGCTGGAGACCCAACTCAACCTCCCCTTCCTGAGCGCGACGCAGGAAGGTCCGAAGCATCTCGCGCTCACCTTGAGCCGCGCGAAGATCGAAGAGCTCCTGCGGCCGATCGTCGATCGCTGTCGGATTCCGGTCGAGCAGGCGATCAAGGACGCGAAGCTCGCGAAGAACCAGATCGACCGGATCGTGCTCGTGGGAGGACCGACGCGCATGCCCATGGTGCAGAAGTTCCTCGAGAGCGAGATCGGTCGCCCGATCGAGCGCGGGGTCGACCCGATGGAGTGCGTCGCGATGGGCGCAGCGATCCAGGGTGGGGTCCTGGCCGGCGAAGTGAAGGATATCCTGCTCCTCGACGTCACCCCGCTGTCGCTCGGACTCAAGACCCTCGGCGGGGTCTTCACTCGTCTCATCGATCGCAACACGACGATCCCGACCCGCAAAAGCCAGGTCTTCACGACGCCGTCCGACAACCAATCGACCGTCGAGATCGAGGTCTATCAGGGCGAGCGCCCCCTCGCCGAAGACAATGTGAAGCTCGGCAGCTTCCTCTTGACCGGGATCCCTCCGGCGCCGCGCGGGACCCCGCAGATCGAGGTCTCGTTCGACATCGATGCGAACGGGATCCTGAACGTCTCGGCCAAGGATCAGGGCACCGGGCGCAAGCAGGGAATCACGATCAGCGCCTCCAACAAGCTCTCCAAGGACGAGATCGACCGAATGGTCAAGCAAGCCGAACAGTTCGCGGACCAGGACCGGGAGCGGGCCGCGATGGTCGAGGTCCGCAACCGGGGCGAGACGCTCGCCTACGAGGCAGAGCGGCTGCTCACCGACCAAAAGGACAAAATCCCCGAGGGCGATGCGAGCGGCGTTCGAGCGAAGGTCGAGAGCCTGCGGGAGACTCTCCGATCGACGAACTCGACCAAAGAGCAGATCGAGGCGAAGACCGAAGAGCTTACTCAGTCCCTCCACGCGGTCTCCCAGCGCCTATACTCACAAACGGCGACCCCGCCGCCCGGAGCCACGGGCGGAGCCCCTCCGACCTCGGAGACGCCCACCGAAGCCCCTTCGTCGGGCGAAACCCCGCCGGAGAACGGGGCCGTCGACGCCGACTTCAAGGTCGTCGATCCGAAGGTCGGGGACCCGGGCGGCTCGTCCTAGACGCGAGTCCATACTCAGCGTCCCCGGCTCCGCGTCGCGGAGACGCGCTCGGCCACCGCCGCGCTCATTTAGTGGAGCGCCCTGGCCCGGTCCGGCTCCGCCTGCGGCGAGCGGAAGGAGAGCGATGGTCCTCAGCATCCGGACCCCGGCGTGGAAGAACGGTGAGCGGATCCCGACCAGGTTCACGGCGGACGGGCCCGACATCTCCCCGAGGTTCGAGTTCGGCGGGGTGCCGGTCGGGACCCGGGCGTTCGCGTTGATCTGCGATGACCCGGACGCGCCCGTGGGAACGTGGGTCCACTGGGTCTTGTACGACATCCCCGGCACGGCCCGAAGTCTGGCCGAGGGAGTTCCGGCCGATCCGCGGCTTGCGGACGGCAGCCGGCACGGGAAGAACAGCTGGAAGAAGTACGGGTACGGCGGCCCGTCTCCGCCCCCCGGCAAGCCGCATCGCTACTTCTTCCGGCTCTACGCGCTGCGCGAGCCGCTCGGGGCGGAGCCGGGGCTGACGGCCGCGCAGGCTGAGTCGCTCGCCAAATCGAGGGCGATCGAGTCGGCACAGTATCTCGGGACGTACGGCCGCGCCTGAGGGCCTTCGCTCACCGGCCCGGGGCGGACGTAGCGCGGCGTCGCGGTACCTTGGGCGAGTCGGTCGCGTCCTTGTACAGCACGATGCCAAGAACCATCGCGCTGTAGCTCAGATTGGCCGAACGGATCAGGTCGCTTCGGTCCCGAGGCGGGTCCTTGTCAAGGAGCTCCAATACCCCGCGGACGAGGCTGCGCACGAGCTCGAGCTTCGTCGAATCCAATACCGGTGCGCGGGGCTGTTCGGTCATCGCCCGCACATCCCGCAGGTCCTCGAGATTCGAGTGGACCACCTGCGCGATGATCTCGTTCGGGAGGGTCGTGTCCGGCGGGATCAGCTCCATGGGGTACCGGGAGGTCGAGCGCCCGGACCCTGAAAGACCATCGGGTCGCAAGCGGCTGTCGAGCTCAAGCGGCCGGATGTCTATGGGCCCCCGCTTCTCAGGCGGAGCGATGAGCATCCACGTTCCATGAGCGATCGAGAACGCTCGTGACGACGTCGGATGGCCGCGGTCTGCGGATCATCCGGGCCGGAGCCCGTTCGGGCCCGGTCGTCTTCGTCCTGCACGGTACGCCGATGAGCAGATCGCTGTATCCGCCCCATGCTGCGGACGCGGCGAAACGCGGGATCCAACTGGTGGGGGTTGATCGTCCCAGGTACGGCGGTTCGACCGCGAAACCGGGAAGATCGATCGCCGATGCGGCGACGGACGTCCGAGCGATCGCCGACGATCTCGGCGTCGAGCGCTTCGGAGTGTGGGGGATCTCCGGCGGAGGGCCGCACGCTCTCGCCTGCGCCGCCCTGCTCCCGAAGCGTGCGGTCGCCGTGGCCGCTCTCGCCTCCCCGGCGCCGTATCCGGCCCCCGGGATCGACTGGCTGGCCGGTATGGGGGATGCGAACGTCGCGGAGTTCCGCGTGTCGATGGAGGGGGTCGCGGCGCTGGAACGGTTCCTCACCCCGTTGAGAGACGCCTACTTCGCTCCGACCTCCGAGCGGGCCGAGCACGATCTCGACAGCCTCCTGAGCCCGGTCGACAGGGCCGCCTTCCGCTCGCTCGGCCCTCATCTTCTCGAGTCCACGCGGCGGGGCCTCCGGCCGGGAGTCGCGGGGTGGAGGGACGACGACCTTGCCTTCGTCCGACCGTGGGGATTCTCCTTGGACAAGATCCGCTGCCCGCTTACGCTCTGGCAGGGGAGGCAGGACCGGATGGTCCCCTTCGCCATGGGCAATGGCTCGGAGACCACATCCGCCACGCGGTGCAGAACCTGAGCGACGAAGACGGCCACCTAACGCTCTACCAGAACCGGATCCCGGCGGTCCATTCTTGGTTGACGACGTACCTGCGTCATTGACGCGAGGCAGTCCGTAGCTTCCTCCGGTTCGGGCGCCGGCTCGGAGCTCGATGCAACACGACCCACCATCGGAACATCGATGCACTGTCCCGACCGGGAGGCGCCTCGCGCGCGCTCGCTCTCGCACGGCGCGCGTCTCGCGTCGTGCCACCGATCATACCCCACGAACGACCTCGTCAAGATCGGGGTCCCGGCCACGCGAGATTTCGCGGAAAGGGGTCTGAGCCTCCCCGGGCAGGCTCGGGAAATCGTGGGAGCGGTCTTCGGGGGACGCGGACGAACTCGACTACGAGTCGTCGTCCCGCCGCCGGCGTCGCGGAAATCCCTCGTCCTCGTCCCCGCTGCGGGGCTCCCGGCCGGAGCGGGGGCGCCACGACCGTCCCTTGCCCGGGCCGGATCGGCGACCGTCGTAGCGGCCGCCTCCACCGAACGAACGTCCAGCAGCTCCGCGCGAACCGTATCGGCCGCCCCCGCCTCCGTAGCCGCCGCGCCGGTCCGGGCCCCGGTTCTCCCGGGGAGGGAGCGTGAACTGATTGCCGCAGGTGTTGCATCGGGCCGAGACCGTCCCGTCGTCGTTGGTCGAGAAGGACAATTGGCCGCCGCACTCCCGGCACGGACGGGAAGGAGCGCGGGCCCCGTCCATCGGGCCCCCCCGGCCCGGCCGGGGCGGACCTCGCGGCCCGAACCCCTCGGCGACCCGATCCGACCGGACAAACGTCAACGTGGCCCGACAGCCGGGGCAATGCGCGACCAGGCCCCCCCCCGCTCCGGAGGTCAGGCCCATCGCCGAGCCGCACGCCTCGCACGCGATGCCGACGGACGAGTCGCCGTCGGCCGGCGCTGGGTGGCCGGCGGGGAGGTCGCTCCCTTCAAGGATGGTGAAGGCGTGTCCGCATCCGGCGCAAGTGCCCACGCGGACTTCGGCTGCGCGCGATTCAAACTCGACCGCGCTTCCGCAGTCCGGGCACTTGTTCGGCATCGTACTCACCGAGACACGGTCCGCGCCCGCTTAATAAGGGGATGGTCGACGAACCCGCTGCGAGAAGTTCCCCGTCGGGATGGATTGGAGCGGAACTAGCATCGCGCGGTCAGTCGCGACGCGCACCTACGAGCAAGGCGATCACTCCCGCCACGACAATCGCCACGCCGACATAGAGGACGCCTTGGATCTGTTGGGAAGTGGCCGGGGCGCTGTTCGCGAGCGCATTGACGAGCACCGCCGCGACGACGGCCACGAGAAACCCAAGGAACGCGAGCGCCGCGCCGGCCGTCATCAGCGTGGATCCATCGATCCGGGACGTCGCGCGTGCATGGGCCGACACCCTCATATCCGGGCGCGAGGAGTTCATCGTCCCTTAAGAGACAGCGGTTGGTCGTCTCTGCGGCCGGGCTCCGCGGCCCGGGCGTTCGCGCGGCCAACGCCGGCCGACGGGCGGGCCGACGTACTCGACGTCCGGTCGGATCACCCGATTCCCGTGGGATTGCTCGAGCGCGTGCGCGGTCCAGCCGACGGTCCGGGCGATCGCGAACGTCGGCGTGAAGCAGCTACGAGGCAGGCCGATCGCCTCGAGCAGGAGTGCCGCGTAGAACTCCACGTTCGTGTAGATGCGCGCTTTCGGGCGGCGTCGCCGCAGCGCCGAAAGCGCGGTCCGCTCGACGTGCTCCGCGAGCGCCATCCGTTCCGGATCCCCCACCCCACGGGCGAGTTCGTGCAAAAGCTCCGAACGTGGATCCTCGACCTTGTAGACGCGATGCCCAAAGCCGAAGAGCAGCTCCTTGCGGTCGAGCCGTTCCTCGATCCAGCGCTCCGCCCGGTCCGGGTCCCCGATCTCGTCGAGCATGTCCAGGACGAGGCTGGGAGCTCCCCCATGGCGCGGTCCCTTGAGAACGCCCAGCGCGGCGGTCGCAGCACTCGCGAGGTCCGACTCGGTCGAGATCGCGATGCACAACGCGAACGTAGAGGCGTTCATGCCGTGGTCCGCGAGCAGGTCGAAATACCCCTCGAGCGCCCGAACCCGCCTCGGATCCGGCCGGTCCCCGAAGAGCTGATGGAGATAGGTCTCTACGTGGCCCATGCCCGGAACGAGCGGGACTGGCTCGAGCCCTTGGCTGCGTCGGAAGAACCGCGCGAAGATCAGCGGAAGGCGGGCGATCAAGTCGAACCCATCGTCCACGGTGGGCGGGTACCCGTACTGACCGGTGCCGGTCGCGGACAGCAGCGTTCGGAGCGCTTCGAGCAAAGGCTCGCTCGGAGGAAGGGAATCGACGACCCGGAGGAGTTCGGGCGAGAGCTGCCGTCGTACCCAAAGCGCTTCGGATACGGCCAGGGAGGGGTCTTCGCTCGGAGGTTCCCCGTAGAGGAGCAGATGAACGACCGATTCGTACGGGGTCCCGGGCACGAGCTCCCGGATGTCGAAGCCTCGATAGACGAGAGAGCCCACCTCGCCGTCGACCCAGCTGATCGCGGAGCGCCCCACTACGAACCCGTCGAGCCCCGGGGAGACGGAGGTATCGCTCGGCACGGACCATCGAGCACCGGGGGGTTCAAAACGTCAAGCGCGTCCTCCGGGTGAACCTTAAGGAAACGCCCCGCTCTCATCGAGGAGGGGGCGCTCAGGGCCTCGGAGAAGGGACCCAGCGGATTTCGGGCGATGCTCGTTCGGTACGGGAGGGTTCGATCCGCCGCGTCGGGTTCGGACCCATGAGCCCCGTTGCGAGATCTTCTCCTGCTTCGAGATCCGGGACGACCCGGTCCCGCTCCGAGCAGCTCCGGGTGCTCCGGGTACTGGCCAGCGCCGGTGCCGACCGTGGGTCGATCGAGCTGACTTCGCGGGAGGTGGGTCAGCGGATCGGACTGAGCCAGCAGGCGGCCGATCGCCATCTCGTCGCGTTGGAGCGAGGAGGCGACATCTCGCGGACGCTGCACGGCCGACGGCCGAGCCTCAGCATCACCCCGCGGGGCCTGGACGCGCTCCGGGCCGAGTATCAGGCACTCCGGCGCATCTTCGAAGGCCCGAACCGCCTCCAGCTTCACGGAATCGTCGTGTCGGGTCTCGGCGAGGGCCGCTACTACCTGAGCCAGCCGGGGTACGCGGACCAGTTTCCCGCGCGGCTCGGCTACGCTCCGTTTCCGGGCACGCTCAACGTCCGCTTGGACCGCGAGATGATCCGGCGCGCCGCGATGGTGAAGCAATGGACGGGCGTTCGAATCGATGGATTCCAAACCAGCGGCCGGACCTTCGGGGGGGCGACCTGCATCCCGGCGAAGATCGGAGGGTCGCCCGGCCACCTGATCCGACCGGATCGGACGCACTACGAGGACGTGGTCGAGTTCGTCGCTCCGGTTTCCCTGAGGGAGACGTTGAAACTCGCCGATTCGGACCCTCTCGATATCGAGCTGGAGGAGTCGTGACCGCTCCGTCGCTCGCCCGCCAGGTCGCGACCGAGCGTCGGCCCGCGCCCGCACCGCCCGAGGCCGCGTCGAAGTACGTGAACCAATGGGTGGAGCCGGAGGCGATCGGTAGCGAGCGCGTCCCGGCGTTCGTCCTCATCCTGAGGACCCGCGGATGCTACTGGGCCGATGCGAAGGGCTGCTCGATGTGCGGATACTCCAAGGACACCCTCGGGCGCTCGGCGACGCCGGGGGAGCTTGCGGAGCAGGTCGATCGGGCCCTGAGGCGCTACCGTGGCGAACCGTACGTGAAGATCTACACTTCGGGGAGCTTCCTCGACGACCGGGAGGTCGATCCCGGTAGCCGCCTCACCATCGTGCGGCGGTTCTCCGGCGCCCGCCGGCTGCTGTTCGAGACGCTCCCCGAGTTCCCGACGGAGGAGACGATGGGGCCGCTCACGGACACCTTCGCTGGGGAGCTTGAGGTCGCCCTGGGTCTCGAGTCGACCGACCCAGTGGTCCTCCGGCGGTACATCAACAAGGGATCCACACCGGACGAGTACCTCCGGGCGGCGGACCGGGTCCGGTCCCTAGGCGCCCGCGCGAAGGGCTACCTCCTGCTCAAGCCGCCGTACCTGACCGAGGAGGAATCGGTCGAAGACGTGGTCCGCAGCGTCGCGGCCGCGGCTCCGCACTTCGACACCCTCTCGATCAACCCCGTGCACATCCAGAACGGCACCGTGGTCGAGTGGCTGTATCATCGCGGTCGGTATCGACCTCCCTGGCTGTGGAGCGTCGTAGAGGCGTTGCGCCGAGGTGTGGCCCTCCGCGGTTCGAGCCGACTCGTCTCCTTCCCGACTGCGGGCGGCCTCGCCCGCGGACCGCACAACTGTGGAGAGTGCGATGCGAAGGTCCTCGCCGCGATCCAGGGAGCGTCGCTCGACCAGGAGTTCGCGGAGCTCGACCGCCTGGACTGCGTCTGTCGGGCCGACTTTGAGGCGCTGCGGGGACTCGAGGCCCTCGGAGTCGAGGCGTGACCGACGGCGACCTCGTTCCTCGCCTGCCCGATCACGCCGTGGAGACGATCACCGCGTTCCTTCGCTCGCACTGCCTGTATCACGGGAACGAAGGAGCGGTCCTCGGTCTGTCGGGAGGAGTCGACAGCGCACTCGTCGCACGCCTGGCGCGCGACGCACTCGGCGCCGAGAAGATCCTCGGTATCTCGATGCCCGACACGGCGTATCCGCGGGACCTCGCACGGGAGACCGACCAGTACGCGCACGCGCTCGGCATCGAGTACCGCACCGTCGGCATCGAGAAGATCGAATCGGCGTATCGCACGACGCTGCCCGATGTGAAGGACCGGGTCACCGTCGGCAACACCAAGGCGCGCATCCGCATGACCGTCCTGTACGCGCTCGCTCGGGATCGTCGGCGGGTCGTCCTCGGCACCGGGAACAAGTCGGAGCTCTTGTTGGGATACTTCACGAAGCACGGGGACGGGGGGGTCGATCTCCTGCCGATCGGAGATCTGTACAAGACGGAGGTCTGGGAACTCTCGGCGCAGCTGAACCTCCCACGTGCCGTTCGAGAGCGCGCACCGAGCGCGGGGCTGTGGGAGGGTCAGACCGACGAGGAGGAACTGGGCCTCGCGTACCGGGAACTCGACCGGATCTTGTACGGGCTGGAGCGGGGGCTCGCCGAGGAGGAGATCGCCGCGCGGACCCGGCAACCCATCGAACGGGTGCGCCAGTACGCCCAGCGCGTCGTGGCGTACCGGCACAAGCGCCGCAGCGCGCCGATCCCCAAGATCGGCGCGCGCACGGTCGGGGTCGACTGGGATCCGTAGCGGTGCGGCCAACGTTTTGTGCGCTTACGCCTGAAGAGGTCGAACCTTTCGGGGATTCCAAGAGACTTCCGATGGACCGAGCGACCTACCAGCGCCTCTACGACGCGCTTGCGACCGTCGAGGACGTTCACCGCATCGCGCACGAGGAACGCCGGGACGAGGACCTGCTCTTCGTGATCCACACGCACCGGGTCACGCGCGACGCTACCCGGCGCTTCTATCCGGTCCAGCGCCAGATGCCCCGGATGGCCTCCCAATGGAAGCGCGGTCGATCGATGCTCGACATCGCGCGCGAGTGGCGATTCCCCCCCGTGCTGATGGGCCAGATGATGCTCAAGGAGCTCGGGATCCCTCGGCGCAAGGTCTGGCAGGTCTTCCTTCATCCCGAAACGTCCCCCGACGCGCGGTTGCGCACCGAGGTCCAGAACCTCCTCGATGCGGACCCCATCTATTCCCCGAAGGGGATGGAGATGCAGCGGGAGCGAGGACGTGCGGGCGAGGAGCGTCTCGAGCGGTGGCTCAAGCGCCACGGCGTCGGATACCGGACCGAGAAGGACCTTCGGGGAAAGTACGTGAAGACGCCCGACGCCCTCCTGGACGACCCCATCTACTTCTTCGGCCAGAAGATCACTTGGATCGAGTCCAAGGCGAACTTCGGCGACGACGTCGAGCTGCGCAAGAACCTTCGGCGTCAGCTCGGTCCGTACACCGAGCTCTTCGGCGAAGGGGCGGTCGTCTATTGGTACGGGTATCTCGAGAACGCGGAATCCCCGCCGGGGATCCTCCTCTGGGATGCCGAGACGATCGAGGGGCTCACCCCGAGCGTCGCACCTCACGCCGTGGGAACTCCCGCTGTGCGCCCGTCGAGAGATCACGTTCGACGATCACATCCGGAGCGACCTCCTTCAGACCTAGGATCCACGCGCGCCGCGCGCGCCGACGCGCGGCTTCCCTAAGCTGGCGCGCGAAGGCCCGGCCCAGAGGGTCGGTGTCGGCGCTCACGCCTTCGTCCCGCAGCTCCCGGACCAGACGGACCGCGTCCGCCCGGAGCTCTTCCCGGACGCAGATGACATACGTGTCCAGCGGGGCTTCCCCCTCGGGCCACCGGCCGTTCCCGCGCAACAGGTTCTCCAGGGTCTGGTCCCCGATGGCGAGTCCGCATGCGGGCGTCGCCGGACCCCCAAAGAGTTCGATGAGATGATCATAGCGTCCCCCCCCGAAGAGCGACCGCCCGTCCCCTGAGGTGGCGAACGCCTCGAACACCGAGGAGGTGTAGTAGGCGAGACCGCGTACGACCGTCGGATCAATCACGATGCGGTTCGCGATGCCGGCGGGTTCGGCAAGCCGAAGGATTCCGCGGAGCCGTTCGATCCCCTCGCGGGCGCCCGCGTCCAGACCGACCGACGTAAGGCGCTCGAAGAGCGCCTCCGCGTCCTCGGGCCGGACGCCCGGGGCGACCGATCGAAACAGCTCCTGCAGATCGCGCGCGTCGTCCGGTCCGAGGCCGGCTCGTGCGAGCTCGGCCAGGAAATCCTGCGGAGCGGACTTACGGAATCGGTCGACCGCGTGGAAGAACAGACCCGCGTCCCGGGCTCCCCGCGCCTTGCCGATCCCCTCGGCGAGCGCGCGGTCGTTGATCCGGAAGGTGTACAGGCCCGTCGCACCGGCGGCGTCGAGGGCAGCGGCCGAGGTGGCCAGGATCTCCACCTCGGCCTCGATCCCCGGGGCTCCGAGAATATCGAGGTTGAACTGGGAGAACTCGCGCTCGCGCCCGGCCTGGGGATCCTCGAAGCGCCAGAGCCGGGAGATCGTGAACCACTTCACCGGGAGCGGTTCGGACTTCGCCCGAGCGCCGTAGACGCGGGCGAGCGATGGCGTCGTTTCCGGGACGAGAGCTACGTGGCGACCTCCCTTGTCCGTGAAGTCCCAGAGTTGGCGGACGATCTCCTCTCCGCTCTTGGTGGTGAACAGGTCGAGCGCCTCGACGCTCGGGGTCTCGAGCTCGACGAAGCCGCTGCGGCGCGCTGCGGCGCGCATGCGCGCACGGATGAGCGAGCGGGCTCCGGCGTCCGGCGGCGGGTAGTCTCGAAATCCCTTGAGGGGTGCGCCGTCCATCCCCTCCGACACTGAGGGCAGTCTAAAAAGGGCGAGTGTGGGCGAGCACTTCGGGCCCGAGGGGGGCCAGGTGGCGCCGCGCGCTCGGCGTCGGATGATAGATTCCGATCGGGAGCGGAGCCGCCCGGCGCAAGCGACGGGCAGCTTCGGGCGGCCACCGGGCACCGCACGAACGGCAGCGGTAGCCTCGCACGTGCCCCAACGAATGTGCCGGTCTCGAGCAGCGGTCGCATCGGGGGGGCCGGGGCGGGCCTCGTTCCGGGCTCCAGCTCAGCACCTCGATCCCCTCGACCTGCAGCGCGGGCCCGGTGCCCCGGGAACCCCAGACGATCACCCGGTCGCCGGCGTCGAAGTGTCGTGCAACGCGCGGAAGGGTCTTCGTCGGTTCGAACGCGACACACTCGATCGTTCGTCCCAATCCGTCGGCGAGCGAGAAGGCGACGTGCCCGCCCGGCCGGACTCGAGCCGGGCCGTCGATCCTTCCCCGGATCCGCCCGCTCGTGAGCGGCGCCAACTCAGCGGAATCGATACCGCGCACGTGGTCGCCCGTGCCTTGGTTCGATCGGAAGAGGACCCAGCGATCCACCGGCTCGCTTCGAACGAGCCGGCGTGCGCGCCTCGCCGCTTCCGGCGTCGTGGCGCGGAGACCGTACAGGATCGGGCACGGCGTATGGGGCGCGACCATGAGCCGGCGCGTCCGCCCATCCCAGCACAGGAAGAGATCGGGATACGCGCGCTGCGCCCATCGGACGGATGCGGCATCGACCTCTCGCCGGCGACCGATCCGATCGCGCTCCCGATAGGAGATCGCCTCGAACGTCCCGCGGCGCCCGGACCAGGCAAGAGCAGCGGCGGCTCCGACGGTGCCGCGATTGCTCCCGAGCGTGCGTACGGTGCCCCCGACGGAGCGGACCGCGCGAAACGCCTCGGCGATCGGCACGACCCTCCGTACGGCAGATC
>JAKAPG010000198.1:0-2948 GCA_021823085.1 Thermoplasmata archaeon
GGCTCTCGGCCTCTCCCAATCCCGCGCCGCCTCCGGTTCCGAATCAGCCAGAGCGCCATGGCGAAGGTCGAGCGCAGAAGGACACGGCCGTCCTACGTGGTCGCAAAGCGCCTCTTCGAGTGCTTGGACGTGGAGCGCCGACAACGGGAGCGGATCGCGTCCGTCGCGGATGTTCGTTCCCGTCAGGTCATCTCGGTCGGCCCACCACTTCGCTGGAGGAGGCGGTCGGGGAGATGCGCCGGCACGAAATCTCCCAGCTTCCCGTGATCGATGCGCGGAACGCCATCCGAAGCCTCTCCGAGCGCACCATCACGCACCGGATCCTGTCCGGGAGGCGCCCGACCGATTTCTCGCGCCTCCGGGTGAAGCAGGTAATAGAAGACCGTTTCCGATGGTAGGTGAGAGGGTACCGGTCTATCTCGCAGCCGGTCTTCTCCAACACTACGCGGCGGCGCTGGGGGCGGTCACCGGCGAAATCCAAGGGATCATCCCGAAGTCCGACACTCTCAAACTGGTACGAGAAGTGAACGAGACATCCCCAAAACCGAATAAGGGGAGCAACACGATGAACGACGCGGCGAAGGGGAAGTAGGGGAGGCTGGACAGCGAGGATATTCCAGGACGTGTCCGAGGTAGTGGGCAGTACGCCCCTCGTCCGGCTCAATCGGATCACGGGGGGCCTACCGTGCACCGTGGTGGCAAAGCTCGAGTCGAGGAACCCCGGAGGCAGCGTGAAGGATCGTATCGGCTTGAGCATGGTCGCGGCGGCGGAACGCCAGGGCCTCCTTCGGAAGGGCTCGGTCATTGTCGAAGGGACGAGCGGGAACACGGGGATCGCTCTCGCGATGATCGCCGCCGTGAAAGGATACCGCCTGATTCTCGTGATGCCGGAAACGATGAGCGTGGAGAGACGAAACCTCCTGAAGGCCTACGGCGCCGAACTTGTGCTTACCCCGGGGGCGGAAGGAATGCGGGGAGCGATCGCAAAGGCGGACGAAGTGGCCCGAGCGATCCCGAACTCCTTCGTTCCGCAGCAGTTCCGGAACCCGGCCAACCCCCGGGTGCACCGAGAGACCACGGGCGTGGAGATCTGGAATGACACCGACGGCAAGGTGGACATCTTCGTCGCGGGGGTCGGGACGGGCGGCACGATCACGGGGGTCGCGGAATACATCAAACTGAAGAAGAGCGGGTTCCGGACGGTCGCGGTCGAGCCATCCGCCTCCCCCGTACTCAGCGGAGGACAGCCCGGTCCGCACAAAATCCAGGGAATCGGAGCCGGCTTCAAGCCGGACATCCTGAAATCCGATCTCATTGACGAGATCCTTCGCGTTCGGGACGAGGACGCGCTGGAAACCGCACGGCAGCTCGCCCGCCAGGAGGGGTTGCTCGTCGGCATCTCTTCGGGTGCCGCCGTCTTCGCGGCGTTGACCGTAGCCAAGAGGGCCGAGAACGATGGCAAACTCATCGTCACCGTCCTCCCCGATACGGGCGAGCGTTACCTGAGCACCCCCTTGTTCCAATCGGGGTCCGACCCGTCGTTGTAGCGCGCGGGCGATACTGGAGGGCAGGTGTCGCGCGACGAACCTCGGCCAACCGACCGAGGGCGAACAATCCCGGCCCGACGTCGCACGCGTACCGAGCCGGGAGGAATCCCGGTCCCGACAAGGAGGATCGCCGCTGAACTGATCGCTGCGTACGAGACCCACGGCGACTCGCGTCATCTTCGGCTCCAAGACCTGCCCTCGAAGGACGAGTCTGTTTCGCTGCTGAAGGACCTGCTGGCCCTGCTCTTCCCGAGCTGGTGGGCGGGGGCTGGATTGACCCCGGCGGGCCTGCGGCGACGCCTCGAGCGTACGCTGCCGCTCGTGCGGGCCCGTCTGGGGTAGGAGATCACGCGGAGCCTGAACTCCCTTCGTCCGACTTTGGATGAAGGGACAAGAGAAAACGCACGAGCGCGAGCGGCCGAAATCGCGAGCGCGCTGCTGGAAAGCCTCCCCGGGATCAAGCGGCAGCTCTCGTCCGATATCCGCGCAGCCTACAACGACGACCCGGCCGCTCAGAGTCCGGAGGAAGTCACCCTCAGCTATCCGTGCATTTACGCCATCGCAACGTATCGCATTGCCCACGAGCTCTACCGGCGCGGTGTCCCAATCATCCCTCGCATCCTCAGCGAGCATGCCCACTCGCGAACCGGCATCGACATCCACCCGGGGGCGAAGATCGGAGAGAACTTCTTCATCGACCACGGGACCGGCGTGGTGATCGGAGAGACGGTCGAGATTGGTAACAACGTTCGGATCTATCAGGGGGTCACACTCGGGGCCAAGAGTCTCTCCCATGCCGAGGTCACCACCCTGCGCGGAAAGAAACGCCATCCCACGATCGAGGACGACGTCGTGGTCTACTCCGGGGCGACCATCCTCGGGGCCCGGACGGTCATCGGAAAGGGCGCGGTGATCGGCGGGAACGTCTGGATCACTTCCTCGGTCCCGGCCTACACGACGGTGATGGAAGCTTCTCCTCGGCGAAGAACCCGGAAGTGAAGGGGGTCGGTTCCCGTCGCGGAGAGCCCTGAGATAGATCGTGCGACGCCCTTGGGCGCCGCGGCACACAGTAGCTATACCTCGATCCACCTGAGGGTGAGCGATACGAACTAAACGGGGTTAACCCGGTATCGAGGATACGTCCCTCCGATGGCCACGGCCACGGAATCTCCCCTGGCCCGTGACCTCTCCGGCCTTCCCCAACCAACATCGGAAGCACCCCCGACGATACTGACTTGGCGGGCCTATCCGCTCGTCCTCGTGCCGGTGGGTGCGCTCGTCGTCGCCCTTCTCCTGGACCAGTTCGTGTTCCTCGACTACGTCCACGTGATGAGCGGGGCGCTCTGGACCGGGATCGACATCTTCATGGGACTCGTGATCGGGCCGATCCTCGGGCGGATG
>JAKAPG010000198.1:2958-3478 GCA_021823085.1 Thermoplasmata archaeon
GCTGTTCCTGATGCCCGCCCTCGCTTCGGTGACGATCACGGCGGGCATCTATCTCGCCATGATGGAAGGGATCTTCCAGCTGAACTATCTCGCGATCCAGCTGGCCGGCATCTTCGTGCTGATCTTGGCCGGCCAGGGATTCGGCATCTTCCTCCCGAACGAGCTGAGGATCGTGCTCGAGCTGCGCAAGGCGCATCCGGACGTCGGCAAGATCGGAAGGCTCGGCTTGCTCAACGCGCGGCTGGCGGGCGTCCAGGCGGTCTTCCAGGTGGCCCTGATCTTCGTGATGGCCAGCCTGGCCGCGGGCCTGGTGAATCTCTGACTCGTAAGGGCCTCCAATCGCAGGGCTCCTTTCCCGTCGCTCCCTCGGGCTCGAGGCTCCATCGTGCCCGCGAACCGAGGAAGGGGTGACGGGCTCGGAGGGGCGGGTTTCGGGCAGCTCTCAACGTTGCGTCAATGCGAGGCCCCCCTGCATCATGACGAAAGTCCCCTAGCACCGTCTCAGGATTTCGAGCTCCCA
>JAKAPG010000199.1 GCA_021823085.1 Thermoplasmata archaeon
GGACGCTCGCGAACCGAAAGGCCCCGTCCAACGAGGTCGAGGTCGAGGACGATCCGGACGCAGCGGTGAGGACGACGTGGGCGTTCGCGAGAGGCGACCCGCTCGTTCCGAGGACGATCCCCGAGACGGTGAACGTGCCCGGCGCGCTGAGGCCGTAGTCGTAGTAGCCCGTCAATCCCACGAGAGAGAAGCCGATCAGAACGACCGCGATGAGCACCGGGACCGCCGCGCGTCGCCACCGGAACCGCGGGGGTCTCAGGGGGGGCTGGGGAGGATATAGGCCCGGGTGGACTTCCCAGGTATACCGAGGAGGGACCTCCCGTGCCGGCGCGAACGGCACGGGACCCCCGCAATGGGGACACCGGGCCCAAGTGAGCATAGGGGAGGAGTCGGCCGGGGCCGGTACCGGCGTCCCGCACCGGGGGCAACGAACGGAAGCGGGCGCCGACGGCATCAAACCATCCGGACCCGGGACCGCTTCATATCCTTGCGGCGCGCGCTCACCAAGCCCCACGTGCGCCTCGTCGCGGTCGATGACGGTCGATTCCGTCGCACGGATCGAAGAGCGCCCATATCGGCCGTGGTCGTCTCCCTCCCGAGCGAGATCGAGGCGGTGCGAGTCGGATCGGTGGAGGTCGACGGTACCGACGCGACCGAGCGGATCGAGCAGCTCATTCGCGAGACCGGTCACGTCGCCGATCTACGCGCCGTGCTCCTCGATGGCCCGGTCGTCGGCGGATTCAACGTCGTGGATCTCGACCGGCTGCACCGCGAACTGGGCCGGCCGGTCATCTGTGTCACTCGCCGAGAGCCGGACCGAAAGAGGATCCGGTCCGCGCTCGCGAAGTGGTTCCCCCGGGACTGGCGTGCTCGCTGGCGCACGCTCTCGCGCCATCGTCTGTTTGCGGTCCCGACCGGAGCGACACCGATCCGCGCGAGCGTCGTGGGCGCGACGCGCCGAGATGCGCTCGCCCTGATCGCGCGCGCCGCCCGGCGGGGCTACTGGCCCGAGCCTCTCCGCCTCGCCCACTTGGTCGCCTCGGCAAGATCCCGGGGCCCCGCTCCGGCGCGCGCGAAGCATTATGGGAAGCCTCCTCGATGACCCCTTGGGCCTGTAGCTTAGCTTGGACGAAGCACTGGCCTTCTAAGCCAGCGAACTCGGGTTCAAAGGGTCGGGGCGCAGCGCCCCGACCGGAGACTCCCGACAGGCCCGTACCCTACCTCAGCTCCGGGTTCCGAGGCGCCGGGCGACGAGTTCGGAATAGATCGCGGCGTAGCGGGCGGCCATCGCATCGACGGATGCATTCGCGCGTACGAACTCTCGCCCCCGCGCGGCCACGGCGCGGCGCTCGGCCGGATCCTCGAGCAGTTCCCGGATGGTCGTCGCGAGCGCGCCGCCCTCGAGCATCGACGCCTTGCGCCCGGTCACCCGGTCCTGGACGAGCTCGGCGGGCCCCCCATGAGCCGGTCCCACCACCGCCGTTCCGCACGCCATCGCCTCGAGGAGCGCGATGCTCGACGTATCGGACGTCGAAGGAAGGACGAAGAGATCGCTCTGAGCGAGCAGCGCGGGCTTCTCCTCCTCCGCGATCGGGCCGACGTATCGCACGCGTTGGCGAAGGTTCGGGTCTCGAGCAAGACGAGCTCGGACCGCGGTCTCCTCGGGGCCCTGTCCGGCCACGATGGCCCGGAGGTCGGACCTCTCGCCGAGGGTAGAGATCGCGTCCAGGAAGCGGTGGACTCCCTTATCGACGGTGAGCCGGCCGAGGTACGTGACGAGCGGACCGTCCGCCAGGCCGCATCGCGCGCGCCAGTCGGGCTGCGCGATCCCCGGGTGGAATCGATCGAGATCGATCCCGTTCGGGACCACCTCGATCGGGACGTCGAACGGCTTGGTGGCCGTCTCCATCATCCGAGACCGGGCGAGCGAGGTGGGCGCGACGGTCCGGTCGCAGCGCCAGTACACTCCGAGGCTGTACCAGCTCGCGAGTCGGAAGAAGATGGACACACCGGCCTTCGCGCGCACGCTCTCCCGCATCGCGCTCAGGTCGGTGTGGAACGTGCCGATCAGAGGGCAACCGGCGCGACGGGCGAGGAAGAAACCGGCGGTTCCGACCAGGCCCGGCGTGTGCACATGAACGACATCCGCGTCCTTCGTCGAGCCGGACGCGCGCACGGCCCTGAGGAGGCTGACCGCGTAGGGCCAGCGATAGATGTGGTAGAGCGGAACCGCGTGGGACCGCACCCGGACGACCTCGATCCCCTCCTCCTCGCGCACCTCGGTCGGGCCGGCACCGGGCCTCGGGGCGTAGATCCGGATCCGGTGACCCAGCCGAAGTAGGCCTCGGGCGAGCCCGTTGACGACGACGGCGGTCCCGTCCCGGGTCGGGAGGTAGGAGTCCGTGAAGAACGCGATCTGCATATACGGATCGCGAGTCTACACGAGCACTTGGAAGAAGCGCTCGAGGGCCGCCTGCTCCTTCGGCTCGAGCGTTCGAGGGTGGACGACCGCGACGAGCGCCCCTCCCGCGCTCAGGGTCTCTTGGGTCAGCCACCGGACGAACCGGAGCGTCGGGTCGCCCCCGACGTGCAGGTGGATTTCCTCGAGCCCGTCGAAATAGACGAGCGTTTCCGGGTGCTCCTTCAGGAAGGCCCGCACATCGCCGCCGAGCGACTCGATCGAGGGCCCCTCTCCGGTCGTCGAGAGCGGGAACGAGCGAACCCGACCCGGATCGACCCCGGGGAATGCGGGTGGCACCGCCGAGATCGCGGCAATCCCCCGGAACATGGGGGCTGCGTTCGCGACGAGCTCGAGGGCCCGCCGGGGCCTCGTTTCCCGGACGAGATAGGTCCGTCCCGCACCGACCCGGACCCCCCCACCGATCCCCGGCCATGGACGGGGAGGGGCAGAGCCTCGCGACGCGTATCCCCACGTCGACCCACCTCGCGGCAGCGCGAGCAGCGCGCGGCGCTTGTGATCGACCTCATCGGGAAGCTGGGCGAGCCGGCTCTGGACCAGGTAGCGGAGTTCCGCCACGGTGTGACCCCGAGCCGCGTAGGAGAGGATCTCGCGCAGCGCGTTCCGCACGCCCTCGGAATAGCCGTCGGCATAGGTCCGGGCGTACTCCTCATCGACCGGGGTCTCCGAGTCGCTGCGCGCGGGGTCTTCGTCGCTCACGCGGTCGATCGTCCCGGCGCGCGCTCAGGGCTCGGGACTGGGCTCGGATCCCGTTGCCCCGGTGGCTCGACCCGCGCCCGATCCTCCTCCCGCGGGGCGAACTTGTAGCCGTAGTGGATAACCCCGGCGCGCCCCTCCTCGCGCAGTTTGCGGAACGTCGCGCGCACGCGCAGGCCGATGCGGACCGCGCCGTTCTCGACGTCCACGACCTGGCCCGTCAGCATGGGGCCCTCGACGGTCTTGACGAGCGCAAGGACGTAGGGGACCTGC
>JAKAPG010000200.1 GCA_021823085.1 Thermoplasmata archaeon
CCGATCTCTCCTCTTTCCGATGTTCATCCTCGGGGCCGAGGGGATGCCGCGCCGCGTCTACACCTACGTCTATCTCGGCAACTTCCAAGCGCTCAACTTCGTCGCGACGATCGGAGCGTACATCTTCGGGATCGGCCAGCTGTTCTTCGTCTTCAACATGGTGTACAGCTACTACTACGGCGCCCCGGTGACGACCCCGGACCCGTGGGGAGAGCCGCTCCCCAGCACGATCTCGGGCCCGGCCCCCGTTCCCGCCCCCGCGCCGGCTCCCACGCCCGTCCCGGTCCCGACCGCGAGCCCTCCCGCATCGGAGGGCGGCGCGTAGGCGCGCCGAGGGTCGAGGCATGGACGGGCATCGAGCGTTCCGGTACACTTCGCTCGTTGCGGTCGCGATGTGCTGGATCACGATCCTGCTCGGTGGCAACGTCATCGTGACGGACTCCGGCCTTGGCTGCTCGACCTGGCCGAGCTGCGACGGCACGTTCTTCCCGGCGATCAGCGGGGCGATGGGGATCGAGTGGGTCCACCGGCTCTCCGCCTTCTTCCTTGCGCTCATCATCGCGCTATTGCTCATTCTCGCGGTCGCCTACGAGCGCCGTCGCCCGGCAGCCCTGCGCCTGTCCGTCGGTGCGTTCGTCCTCGTCATCGCCCTCGCGTTCCTCGGGGCCGCGGTCGTCGACTCCGACCTCAACATCGGCCTCGTGCTCCTCCACTTCGGCGTCGCGACGATCCTGTTCGGCGCGCTCCTCGTCCTCGCCCTGATCGTGAACTGGAAGTTCATCCCTCAGCGCTGGCATGCCTGGGCCACGCAGGAGGCCGAACCGTCCCCTCCGCGTCCCACCGCTCATTCGAGCCCATCCCGTCCGTTCCCACCGAAGGAACCGTCAACCGCGCCGGAGCCGTCACCGGCCGTCGGTCAAGCCTAAGCGCCGCCGTGGACGGGCGACGGCGGTGAGAACATCCTCATGGTGACGGTCGTGCCACGGCCGCAGCCGGAGCCGCCGACGGGCGCCGCCCGCGATTACTTCGCGCTCGTCAAGCCCGGCATCACTCTCCTGATCGTTCTGGTCGCCGTCGCCGGATTCTTCCTCGCCGATCCGAATCCGGTCCCGTGGGCCTCCCTCGGGATTCTCCTCGTCGCGGGAACTGCGGCGAGCGCCGGTGCTGCGATGCTGAACCACTACCTCGACCGTGACGTCGATGCGCAGATGAAGCGCACCCGCGCCCGCCCGCTGCCGGCGGCCCGGATCGGGTCGAGCGCGGCGGTCGCCGGGGCGGGGCTCCTCTTGCTGGGCGGGGGCATCGCGATGGCCTCGATCTTCCTCAACCTCCTCACCGGGTTCTCGATCCTTCTCGGCGGCCTCACCTACGTCGTCGTCTACACGATCTGGCTCAAGCGCCGCTCGAGCTGGAACATCGTCATCGGCGGGTTCGCGGGCAGCGCTCCTGCCCTCGCGGGAGCCGCGGCGGCCGTCGGAACTTGGACGCCGGGCGTCCTCGCCTTCGCCCTGCTCGTCTTCCTGTGGACACCTCCCCACTTCTGGAGCCTCGCGCTCCTGCTCAAGGACGACTACGAGCGCGCCGGCCTCCCCATGCTTCCCGACATGAAGGACGTGGCCTACTCCGGGAAGATTGTGGTGGTCTCGGCGGCGCTCCTGATCCCTGCGACGCTTGTCATCGGCGCGACCGGCGCGCTGGCGTGGCCGATCCTGATCGTGCTCCTCGCGCTCGCGCTGGGTTTCCTCGCTCTTACCCTCCCGCTATGGAGGAAGGCGGGCCCGAAGACGGCCCGAGCGGGATTCGTGTACTCAGGGCCGTACCTGCTCGGGGTCGTGGTCGCCGTGATCGCGAACGTGCTATTGCTCCGTGCCGGGATCGGCCCGCTCCGGTAGGTCGTCGGAAGGTAGGATCGGCGGACGACCCAGGTTTCCTCGACGTCCTGTCCGTGCAACACCCTTATTTTCCGAATGCCAGTGCAACGTCCGGATGAACAATCCTCCGTACAACCCGGTGGGCTCCGAGCCCTCCCGCGCGGCCGAGCAGGTCCTTCGGCGATTCGGCTATGCCCGTGTCCGCCGCGAGCCGCGCGAAAGGGGTGCCGGCCCGGCCTTCTGGGTCCAGGAGCCCGGGGTCCCCCGTCGCCTCTTCCCCGTCTTCATCGAAGGTGCGACGCCCGGCCCCGCCTCCGAAGCGATCGGCCGATGGTTCGGGACCAGCGCCGAGCCGGACCGCCGAGCGATCGTCGTCGTCCCGACCGACGGCGCAGCCGAAGAGGCCTGGCGGCATATCGGCTCGACCCGGTCCCAGGCAATCGAGGGTGACGTCGCGATCCTCGTGGTCCCTCTCGGCGACAAGGCGGATGCGCCCCCTCATTGGCACGCACGTCTCGCGACACGAGCGGAGATCCTCCGGCTCGCCACGGGGATCGCCGTCGGGATGTTCCGGCGAGCGCAAGCCTCGGGCGGCCAGGTGCCGGTCGACTTCGAGGAGATGCTGACGGCTCTGCGCCAGCGCTTTGGCATCGACGTCCCGCGTTCGCTGGGGGTCCGCTCGGACGAGGACGCCCTGTTCGTGATTTACCAGATGGCGATGCGCTTCGCATACGCGCCCGGCGATCCCGGCGCGAACCTCCACATGCTGGTCCTCAAGCCGACCGGACCGGCCGCGCGTCTCCCTTGGTTCGCGGCGTAGGCCGGCCGTTCAACCGAGGCGATATAATCCGACACGCGCTCGGGCTCTCCGGGAGAGATGAACGCGGGATCGACACCCTACCGGAGCCCCTACACCCAGAGCCCGGGCGGCGCAACCCCCGGTCCCGAGGTGACGCCCGACGAAGGACGGGAGGACCTGAGGGCGTTCTTCTGGATGGCGATCGCCTCTGCGGCGATCATCGGGGGTGCGGGCGCGGTCGCGTGGTGGTTCGCGACCGGGCACTGAATGCCCGGCCGCCGCTGCCCAAGCCCCGTCCCGTGTCGCCGGAGCCCGGGCCGTTCGGCGCAACGCCCGACC
The DNA here is from genome assembly GCA_021823085.1 of Thermoplasmata archaeon. Classification (GTDB taxonomy): domain Archaea; phylum Thermoplasmatota; class Thermoplasmata; order Lutacidiplasmatales; family UBA184; genus Lutacidiplasma. Next base: position 3,010 of record JAKAPG010000200.1, read on the forward strand.
GGGCACGCCGAGTTTGGGCAACGTTATCTCGTTCGTCCGGGTCGGCGCGCGGGTCGCGGCGGGGCCGTGGGGTAGCTTGGACCATCCTTCTTGCTTGGGGTGCAAGAGACTCCGATTCAAATTCGGACGGCCCCACCGACCTCGACTCCCAGAGCGTCCCGCTTAAGCCTTGGGGCTGATGCGCGCGACGATGGGCCGACGGTTCGTCCAGGAGCGCCGGAGGGACCGCTACTATCGCGCGGCTCAGCGCGAGGGGCTACGCTCGCGCGCGGCGTTCAAGCTCTTCTACCTCGCGCATCGCTATCCGATCCTGCGCCCCGGGGATCGCGTTCTCGACCTCGGGGCCGCCCCCGGTGGCTGGGCGATGGCCGCGCTGGATCTCACAGCGCCCGACGGCGA
>JAKAPG010000201.1 GCA_021823085.1 Thermoplasmata archaeon
CGCCTCGGTCCAGACCGCGCCCTGGACGGACCGAACCTCGCCTTCGATGCGCCGCACGAGCGGCTCCACAGCCGCTTTCACAGGGTGGGAGAGTTCTGTACCCATTTCGAGGTGTCCCGGCTCGACCCCGTAGATGACGAGGTGGGTCGGCAACCGGCCAAGAACGCCGCCGAGCGCCACCGCGTCCGCGAGCGAGACCCCGTGCGTGGAGGTGCTGCCGAGGGATGCTGGGAGCTCCTCCTTCCCGACCTCGAACCGGTACATCGTTCCCGGCGGCCCCCCGGCCCGCGCGGCATCCACGACCCATACGAAGCTCGTCCCGGCCCACAGGTCGATCAGTTCGGCTCCGCCCACGTCGGCCTCGACTACCCGGGCGACGTCCGCGAGGATCGGGCGCAAGCGGCGCGCCACCAGAGGTCCCACCGCATCGTCGCCGCGGTGCTCGTTCCCGATCCCGATGACAAGCCGCGTGCCGGGCAATCCGTGCGGTGGACCTTCCGCGGGGAATGCGACGGTCACGGCCAGCTCAGTCCCGGACGAGATCGAGCGATAGGAAGTGGGTCGCGCAGGAGATGCAGGGGTCGTGGTTGCGGATCGCCTGCTCGCAGGCCACCGTAAGGGGTTCGGACTCGAGGTCGATCGAACGCTCCACCACCGCGCGGACGTCCTCCTCGATGCGTTTCTGGTTCTGGGAGGTCGGCGCGACGATACGAGCGTCCCGGATCGTCCCCGTCGCGTCCAGGCGATACCGGTGGTACAGCATCCCCCGCGGAGCCTCGGTGATCGCGACGCATCCGTCCGTAGCGAGTGCGCCGTCCGCCTCGACGTAGGGCCGGTCCGGGGGACGGTACCCGTCGATGATCCGGAGCGCCTCCTCGCACGCATAGACCATCTCCACCGCTCGAACGATCACGCTGCGGAACGGATTGCGAACCACCGGCTCCAGGCCGACCTCGCGGACGATCGCGTCCGCGCGCGGGCCCAGACGATCCCGATTGTTGGCGTAGCGGGCCATCGGCCCCACCAGGTACGACCCGCCGTCGCGCCGAACGGAGTGAAGGGCGTGCGAGTAGGGGACCTGGATCTCTCGGAACTCCTCGTCGTACCGCGCCATGGGGATGCGCAGACCCCGACTGGAGACGACCTCCCCCTCGTTCATCGGATATTCATCCGGATGGCGCAGGCTCACGAACTCGTAGTCGTTCTCCAGGTCCGGGAACGAGAGGCTCGCGGTCAGTCGGACGGTCTCTTCCGCGAGGTAAAGGGCGTTCGCGAGACTCGGGCGAAGGGCTTCGAGCTCGTCCCGGGCCGGAACCCGGTAGAATCCTCCGACCCGGACGTTGATGGGATGGATCTCCCTTCCTCCGAGGACGGTCATGAGCTCGTTGCCCGCCCGCTTGAGGGCGAGACCTCGCTCGACCACTTCGCGGTGGTCCTTCGCCAGATGGATCGCGTCGGGGACGCCGAAGAAGTCGGGAAGGTGGAGGAGGTAGACGTGGAGCGCGTGGCTCTCGATCCACTCCCCGCAGTAGAGGAGCCGGCGAAGGGCCCGTACCTCGGGAGCGATCGAAAGGCCGAGACCGCGCTCCATCGCGTGGCAGGCGCTCATCTGGTAGGCGACCGGGCAGATCCCGCAGATCCGCGCCGTGATGTCCGGGGCTTCGAAATAGGAGCGCCCTCGCAGGAACGCTTCGAAGTAGCGGGGAGGCTCGAAGATCGCCAGCTCGACCGAGTCCACGGCGCGCTCGTGGATGCGCACCCGGAGCGCGCCTTCCCCTTCCACCCGGGCTAGGTAGTCGACGGAGATCGTGCGATCGGTCACGCGCCCTCCGGTGATGGGGACGGCCGGGCGGCATCGGATGCCGCCCGGAATGCCGGAGCGTTCGCGTTGAACGTGCGATAGAACCGCGCCAGCGACGGCGAGTCCATTCCCAGCTGGACGAGCTTCTGCGAAAGCGCGGGAGCGTTCGATGTGTCCTGGGGGCCGAAGCAGCCGTAGCACCCTCGGTGGAACGACGGACAGATCGCCCCGCACCCGGTCTGGGTCACCGGGCCGAGGCAGGGCGTACCGTGAGCGACGACGACGCAAACGGTGCCCCGTCGCTTGCACTCGACACAGACGCTCTCCCGGGGCACGTTCGGCGATCGACCGCCCAGATACGCCGAGATCACCTCCAGGAGCTGTGCGCGGCTGATCGGGCATCCCCGCAACTCGAAGTCCACCGGTACGTGGTCCTGGATCGGGGTCGACGTGGCCAGGGAGCGGATGTACTCGGGGTGCGCGTACACCACCCGTTGGTACTCCGCCACGTCCGCGAAATTCCTCAGTCCCTGGATCCCACCGGCCGTCGCGCAGGCGCCTATCGTGACCAGCACCCGCGAGTTCGCGCGGATCTCGCGGAGCCGGGGGATGTCCTCGGGGGTCGTCACCGATCCTTCGACCAAGGTCAGGTCGAACGGACCCTCGACGACGCGGCGGGACGCCTCCCGGAAGTCCGCGATCTCGATCCGGCCCGCGAGCGCAAGAAGCTCGTCCTCGCAATCCAAGAGCGTCAACTGGCAGCCGTCGCACGAGGCGAACTTGAAGACCGCGAGCTTCGGTCGGGTAGACGACATTCCGTCAGAGCTCCCGGAACGCGAAGGCGCGCTCCACGGTGCCGTAGCGGACAACGGGTCCGTCTCGGCACACGAAGCCGGATCCGAACTGACAGTGACCGCAGAGGCCGATGGCGCACTTCATGTTCCGCTCGAGCGACACCCAGATCGCGTTTCGGTCGACCCCGCGCTGCACGAGCGCCTGGGCGGCCAACTTCATCATGATCTCGGGTCCGCAGAGGAGCGCGATCGTGTTCTTCGGCTCGAAGCGAGAGTCCGGGAGCCGGGTCGTGACGACTCCTACGTCACCGTACCAATCCGGTCCGGCGGTATCGACGGTCGTCTGGAACCGTAGGTCGGAGCGCGCCCTCCATGCCTGGATCTGGTCGTAGTAGACGAGGTCCCGCGGAGACTTCGCCCCGTAGATGATCTCGATGCGGCCGTAGCGATCCCGGCGACGGAGCATCTCCAGCAGGACCGGGCGCAGCGGGGGTAGCCCCAGCCCCCCGGCGATGATCACGACGTCCTTGCCCGTGGCCTCCTCGATCGGCCACCCCGTCCCGTAGGGTCCGCGGACCCCGACGGTTGCGCCGGCAGTCACTCCGACGAGTGCCGCGCTGATCCGCCCGGCCGATCGGATGGTATGAACCACGTGCTCCGGGTCCGTGGGGTCGCCGCAGATGGACACCGGTATCTCGCCGATCCCGAAGAGATAGAGCATGTTGAACTGGCCCGGCTCGAAGCGGAGCGGAGGATGCCCCGTCGGCGGAGCAAGAACGATCGTCGCCGTA
>JAKAPG010000202.1 GCA_021823085.1 Thermoplasmata archaeon
CCCGTTCGAGGGACGCCCGATCGACGGGATCGAGCAGAATCCCGAGACGAAGTCCGCGTGGGCCCGGATGGCTCGGGAAGGGAAGCGGATCATGCAGTTCTCCTGCGAGGGACGGTACGTGGGCAACGTGAGCGAAGGACACCTTACCCGGTATCCGGCGTGGAAGGCGAAGGGCCTCCCGGATTGAGGGCAGGTACGACCGTGCTCCCCGGACCCCGTCCACCGGTTTCACCGACGTCGATCGGAGGGTGGGGTTGTCATCGCGTCCCGAGGGGTCCGTCGGAAGGAGGGGGGGCGAGTTGAGCGAGGAAGGATCCCAGTCGCCCCGCCTTCTCCTCGCCCTGAGTTCCCTGGCGCACTTCGTCAACGATGGGACGACGTTCTTCGTGCCCGTGATCGCGGCCTTGCTGGGGGAGCTCCGCGGCTTCTCGACGCTCGACGTTACGGTCCTGTTTGTCGTCTACTACCTGACCAGTTCGCTGTTCGGGCTGGTGATCGGATGGTGGGCTGACCGGCGCGGTCGCCCGGCCTCCCTCATGTCGGTCGGCATCGCGATCCTCGCCGTGGGACTCTTCGGGTTCTATGTGGCACTCGCAGGGACCGCGGGTCCATCGGACTTCGTGGTCTCGCTCGGGGCGGGGGCCGTCACCGGTCTCGCGACCTCCTTCTACCATCCGCTGGGCGCGTCGATCCTGCAGCGTGCCTATCCGCCCGAGCGGCGCGGCACGGCCCTCGGAATCAACGGCGCGTTCGGGAGCCTCGGCCGAGCCTTGTACCCATCCCTCTTCGCCCTGGTCGCGCTCGCGCTGGTGACGAGTGACGCGATCCTTCTGTTCGCCGCGGTCGCCCTCGCCGCCGCCCTGCTGATCCGCTTGGGAATCCGCCCCACGCGCTCGGAAGCGACCGTGCCTCCCGCCGCAACGGCGCCGGCGGCGAGGGACTCGATGACGTCGGGGATCGTCCGGCTGACCGCGCTCTCCTTCTTCCGCTCCATGGCGCTGATGGGCATTGCCGTCTGGATCCCGACCTACCTGACGGTCGTTCGGGGCGTCTCCGCCGGCGGAAGCCTGGGCCTCGCGGTCACGGTGATGTACGTGGGCGGGATCCTCGGACAGCCGATCTTCGGCCTGGCGGCAGGTCGGCTGGACCGACGACTTCTGATCGGGGTGAGCTCCGCCGGGGCGGCCATCGGGACCCTCTTCTACCTTGGATCGTCCGGGGTCGCGGCCCAGGTGCTCCTGTTCACGGTCGGGTTCTTCACGTTCAGCGCGTTCCCGCTCTTGATGTCCCTCTCGGCCGAGTATGTGCCGAGAGGGTCGTCGACGCTCGCGAACGCCGCCGTCTTTGGTCTCGGCTCCGGCGGTGGGGGCACGGTCGGTCCCCTGGTCGTGGGCGCGCTGGCGGCCGCGAGCTTCGGGTCGATCGCCCTTGGATTCGAGGTGATGGCCGTCCTAGGGATCGTGGCCGCGTTCCTCGTCGTTCTGCTGCCCCGGGGCGGCCGGGCCCGTGGCAAGGTGCTGTTCGGCTAACTAACCCCGGGCCGATCGGGTCCACTGGATCGTGGCGTTAGGCCGGCACCGCCCTTCGACCCCGGAGCCACTCCGTCCGTCGCAGGCAGCTTCCGCAGGTCAGGGAGCGGAGGTCGAGTCCACCGACCGCGAAGAACAGCACCTCCCGATGGGAGAGCGTGCGCCCGCACTGGGCGCAGGACGCCTGATGGATCGGGGAGCGGGTGCGTCCCGGTGCGGTCGGGGTCGCTCCGGGGGCGGGGGACCCACGAAGGGTCTTCGCGGTCCGCGCGAATCCGGGCTCCGTGAAGAGGCCGAGCAGCGCGGCCCGAAACATCACGAAGTAGCCCGGGAGGAGGAGCACGTAGTAGCCGACCCATCCGAAGAACCCCAGTCGCCGCGGAATCCCGAGCAGCAGGGGGAGGGCGAACAGGGAGACCGGGAGGAGGGTGATGAAGAGGGCGAACCAGAGGGGGATCAGGTGCAGGCTGGTGAGCGCCCAGGGAAGGAAGGCCAAGGTCGGTGTGACCAGGAGCGAGTTGGTCCACGTAAGGAGGAAGAAGACGGAGTCGATCTTCTCCCGGACCGGGACGTTCGGGGAGCGGAGGAACGACCGGAGGTGCCGTCGGTATTCTCGCACCGTGGTCGCCGTCCATCGGGTGGTCTGCGTGAAGAAGACCCGATACTCCTCGGGGGCGATCCCGCGCCCCGCGATCCGGGGATCGTAGACGATCTTCCAACCCGCCTTCCGGAGCCGGAAGGTCGTGTCGAGATCCTCGTTCGCCGTGGTGTACGGTGCCAGCCCGCCGATCGAGCGGATCGCGTCCACCCGGTACGCCTGCACGGTGCCCTGGACCCCGACGAACCCCCGCAGGCGGTACCGACCGGCGAGGAGAGAGTTCGAGACGTGATGGAACGCCTCCGAGAATCGGCTCAGGTAGTTCGGCGCGCGGTTGTTGCCCATCGAAATGAAGCCCTGGACCCCGCCGACGTGCGGGGCATAGTGCTCCGAGAATCGAACGAGGACGTCGGGGTCGACGACGAAGTCCGCGTCGAAGATGACCATCCATTCGGAGGCGGGGTCCAGCTGACCGACCGCGTTCCGCAGCGCCCCGCCCTTGAACCCTTCTCGATTCGAGCGGCGCAGCACGCGTACGGAGGGATCGTTCAGCTCGAGCGGCTCGGTGGAGTCGTCCGCCAGGATGATCTCGAACTTCGGGTAGCGGACCGCTTTCCACGACTCGACGCTCGCCCGGACGATCTCGACGGGCTCATTGTAGACGGGGATCACGATGCTGACCATCGGGAACTGGGCCTGCTTCGGATACCGTCGGGGCGGCGGGGGCCCGAGGATCGCGGCGATGAGGTCGATCAAGAGGTAACTGGTGATCAGAAGCGTGAGGCCGATCGCGGCCAGTTCCCAGTCATCTACGATCGTGAAGAATAAACTCGTCACTCCGGCGACGGCGCCCCCCGTGCGGTGCGGTCCGCCAGGTGAAGGCGCCGATCGCGGGAAGACCGGTCGGCACCAGGTCGGACACAACCGAGGCTGCGGTGCGGCGCTCCTTAAACCCACCGGTCCACAGGGTCCAAGGCCCGAGGGGAACGGCTAACTTCTACAGTCGGCCCATGGCACAAGAGTGTCACAAACTGCGAATAATGCGTGGGCAGAAGTACTTCGAGCCAGTAGGGTAGGACCCGGTTCTCAACCATGTCCTGGGCGCGCGTAACGTACGCCTATCTGCCGAGCATCTTGTTGGTGGCTTTCGGGGTGGCCTTGGAATGGGTGGCGTGGGCGCTCGGCAACGCCGCTCCCACCAATTGCTGCACGGGGTACGGCTGCCTGGTACCCTGCCTCAATCCCGGTTAAT
>JAKAPG010000203.1 GCA_021823085.1 Thermoplasmata archaeon
CTACACCGGGATTCGGGTCAAGGACATGGACCGGTCGATCCGCTTCTACACCGAGATCCTGGGGATGAAGCTCCGCGGTCGGGCGAAGAACCGGTCGATCCAAGGGGAATGGGCCCAGCTGGAAAGCCCCGCCACCCACCAACTGCTCGAACTGAACTGGTACTCCTCGAAGAGCCCCTTTTACACGCCGTGGAAACGCGGAGTGGAGATGGACCACCTCTGCTTCCGGGTCGACGACTTGAACGAGGCGGTAAAGGTACTCGAAGGGGTCGGTGCGACGCGCTTGGGAGGTCCGTACCGGACCCCCGGCTGGAAGATGGTTGACGTATCCGACCCGAACGGGATCTGCATCGAACTCGCTGCCCCTGCCCGAACCCGTCGCTCACGGCGGAGATGACTTCGGAGAAGCGGAGCGACGGGCGCGGTTCTCACAGGAATCCCTATCGATAGATGTCGGAGTACTGGAGTCGAAGGACCCCGGCCCCTCTCGGGACCGGGGTAGAAGAGGTTGGGTCTACCGCGCGCTCCGCCTCAGATCGGGATGATCTTACGCCCGTAGTTGGTGTTCGTCAGAATCCCAAACGCGACGTAGACCGCGATCAAGCCCGTGATGAAGATTTCGAGCCCGACGACGTTCGCGAGCCAGTTCGGCAGTCCCGTCGTCGCGTAGGCGCCGCCCGGAGCGAGGGTCCCGAACTTGATCGCGAGCAGGATGAACGCGACGGTCAGCCAGAGGAAGACCGCCGTGATCCCGCCGCCGTGCTTGGGTGCGCTCACCAGGAAGGCGAAGGTGAACAGGGCCCAAACTATCGAGAACCACATCAAACTCACCAGCAGCGTAGGATCGCTGGCCGCGTAGTTGAGCACAAAGAAGTCGTAGGCCAGCCAGAAGCAGCCGTACCCTGTGAACGCAGTCCCCGCGAAGATCTCCCCCTTACGGAGGGCGATGATCCCGGCGATGAGCTGGGCCAGTCCACCGAACGCGAACGCCATGGCGAGGACATTGTCCCCGGACGAAGTCCAAAATCCGGTGTAGCCGGTGTTGGCAATTCCCGCCAACATGGTCGTCGTGCCGAAACCCATCAGCCCTAGCACGGCGGGATTCGCCCACTCCGAGCTTGGGGCCACCGCGGGCTTATAGTAGTCCTGCGGGACCGCCGCAGGATTGCCACTCGCAGCCATGTTGCGCGGCAGCATTGTACGGGGATAAATACCCTCCGAAAGCACGGACGCCGTGGCCCGAGGCGAGAAGGCGCGGATTCCTTCCCACGGGCGCGGGGGAGGTCGGGGTCCGAAGGATTATGCGGCGGACCCTATGCCTCGGTCGATGCGGGACCGCGCCGATCTCGACCGGATCGTGCTCAATGAGACACGAGTCATCCTGGTCCGGGACCTTTCGGTCATGAACCCCAACCTGGTGGCCGGAGCCCAAGGGCTCGTGGTCGGGAAGATCGCGAACTACACGCTCAAGGTCGCCTTCCCGCGCGTCACCGTCGGGATCAACTGGCAGGACTGCGATATCGTCGAAGGAAAGACGGGCATGCCCACCGACGCTGAGCAGCCCAAGTCGATCCCCAAGCCGCGGGCGATGGGCGAAGAATAGCATCGCCGAGTTCACCGTTCGGCGTGCGAGGGCCGGAGCCCCCTCTCGGCATCGATCCGGTCGAATGCAACGAGCAGGGAAGCCGCGTTGGCCCAGCGCGCCGGTGCGTGCCCAAGCTCCTCTTCCAGCAAGAGCAAGCGCTCCCAGGCGTCCGGGTCCGTGCGTACCGCCTCGAGCCTCTGCGGATCGAATCCGAGGGCCGGCGCGACGGCGAGTATCTCCCGAGGGGTCCATCTCGCCCCCAACAGGCCGCGGATCTCGTCCAGGGAGATGCGACGGAACTGTTCCCGAGAATGTGGGGCGGGCCGAGAGGGCCGGAATCCTTCCCGCTCGATCCTCGCGGTCAGCCATCCGTGGGGGGAGCCCAGGACCCGCCGGACCGCTCCGGGAGGGAGTCGCGCGAGGTACGCGCACCGGTCCCCCGCACCGGGCACGATCTCGATGATGAGATGGCCGTCGGGAGCGACGACCCGGTCGATTTCGAGAACGGTCGATCCGAGCGCGTTCCCCGACACCCCCAACAGGTTGCCGAGGACGACCGCTTGGTCGAAGGCTCCGGAAGAGAACGGAAGCTTTCGGGCATCCCCTCGGACGAACGCGAAACGATCTCCGCGCGCGCTGCGAAGTCCGATCGTCGCCGCGCGCAGCGCCTCCAACGATAGGTCGACCAGGACGGTGGATCCCGCCCGTGCGCCGATCGACGGCGCGAAGCGACCCGGCCCCGAGCCTAGGTCGAGGCTCCGGAAAGCGGTCGCTGGGCGGTTCCGCTCGAGGAATCGGGTCCGAAGGGTGCGAAAGAGGTCGCGGAGCGCGTTGCCCTCGTAGCGGTCCCATTCTCTCCGGACACGGTACCGGTCGAGGTTGCGGAAGCGCATCGAAGGAGAGGCCCGGGAGGTCGCGCTCGATTGGACCGTCGGGCTCGGGCGCTCTCTTGAGGGCCGGCGATGCGATCCCCCTTCTCGGCGGTCGATACGCACGCTTATATACCCCCCCCAAATCGAACCGGGGACGTTCCTCATGCCGTATTACGAGTGCCCCAAGTGCGGAGGCGGCTACGTGATCGATGTTCCGCCGAGCGCTCACCCGGTCTGCGACCGGGATGGGGCGAAGCTCAAACGAACGAGCGATGCCTCGTACGAGCGCAACGCCCGCGAAGATTGAGCCCCCTCTTTTCCCATGCAACGAATGGGCCCGCTGGTCCATCGCATCGCGCACCGCGGGGCGCTCCTCCTCATTGCCAGTGCGCTGGTCTACCTCGCCGGTATCGTCGTCGCGGCGACGTCGGTGTTCTCGGGGTTCTCGCTCAACGCGACCACGCTCGCGGACCTCGGAACTCCTTCGGCGACGCGTCTGTTCTATCTCCTGGTCGCGGCCGTGGCTCTCGCGGGCGGCTTGGGATTCGTCGGGACTCTGTGGATATGGACCACGTTGCCGGCCCGCTCGAGCCGGACCCTCGGGCTCCTCGTGCTGGAGATCGCCTTCCTCGCCGAGATCCTGTTCTCCCTCTCCGCCCCGGCCGGGTCGACGAGCAACCCGATCGCTCACGGCGCGTTCCTCATCTTCTTCTTCGGAGCGATCTCAGTGTCGATGCTCTTGCTCGCGCTCGCCATGTTGCGGGATCCCCGGTGGGGCGGGTTCCGCCTGTACACCCTGCTCTCGGGGTTCGTTAGCCTCGCCGGTACCGTTCTCATAGCGCGGAACGGAGCCGGCGCTCTCTCCGCGGCGGGCGCCGAGTGGATATCCCTCGGTCCCTGGCT
>JAKAPG010000204.1 GCA_021823085.1 Thermoplasmata archaeon
TCCGATCTGAGCAGTTCAACGGCCTCGCCGGAGCGCGCAGCGTGCCGCACGCCAACGTCGCCCTTGCGCACAACGTCGGCGCCACGGGAGGATCCTGCTCCGTCCATATCTTCTCACGCCGGTAGGCCGACCGTTCACGAAGGGGAGGGATGTCTAGGACCGAAGAGCTCCCGCACGCGTCGCACACGATCGCCGAGTTCGTCCGCGGCTACGAGGAGGACCGAGCCCTGCGCGGGTTCCGATCGAGGAAGTGTGGCTTCGTGACGGCGACCTGGTCGCTCCGCTGTCCGCGCTGCGGCGCACCGGACCTTGAGGACGTTCGGCTTTCGGGCCAGGGGAAGGTAGTGGCGTACACAGTGCAGACGGTCCCGAGCGATGAGTTCCTGAACGAGGCTCCGTACGCCTACGTCGTGATCGACCTGGACGAGGGGGGCCGCATCACGGGCTGGATGCCCGAGGTGCGCACGGAGAAGGACCTGGCCATCGGCGATCGCGTCCACTTCGTTCCGAGCTACAAGCCCGGCGTCCAGTTCGCGAAGGAGGGGCCGTGACCGCGGCAGGGCCCACGGTCGCTGCCCCCGAGGGGGCGGACGAGCACCGGTTCTGGCTGAAGCACTACCCCGCGAACGTACCGCATCACGTGACCGTCCCCGATCGGTCGCTGCACGCGCTGGTCGCCGAGGCGGTCCGCACCTATCCGGGCCACACGGCGCTGATCTACTACGGACGCCGGTATACGTACGCCGAGTTCTGGCGCGAGACGGGTCGGTTCGCGGAGCAACTGAGGGCCGACGGAATCCGCCCCGGCGATCGTGTCGCGTTGTACCTCCCGAACACTCCGCTCTACCCCATCGCCCTCTTCGGCATCCTGCGCGCCGGAGCGATCGCGGTCCAGATCTCGCCGCTCTACCTGGGCCAGGACCTCGTGGCCCTTCTCAAGGACAGCGAACCCGCGGCGATCGTCACCCTCGAGATCCTCTACCCCAACATCGCTCGCGTGCGGGCCGAGCACTCGGTCCCGCGAGCCTACGTCGCGCGATTCCGCGACTTCTACCCCGGTTTCGCCCGGCCGTTCGTCAACCGCGTACTGCGAAAGCGCGGCCGCCCCACCGACTTCCCGGCCGGCCCTGAGGTGGTCCCGTGGACCGCGGTGAGGCGACGCGACGGCCGATCGTTCGTCGATGCGGTCGTGGACCCGGCGACCGCGGTCGCGGTGCTGCAATACACCGGAGGGACCACCGGGATCGCGAGGGCCGCGATGCTCAGCCACCGGAACCTGGTCGCCAACGTGGTCCAGGCCAACACGTGGAACGTCCGGCGGCGGGCCGGCGAGGAGGTGATCCTCACCGCGATCCCCCTGTTCCACATCTACGGACTCACGGTCGGCCTGCTCCTCGGCCTGACCGAAGGGGACGCGGTCGTTCTGCAGACCCAGCCCGACGTCCCCGAATTGCTCCGGCTCATTCGACGCTACCGCCCGACGCAGTTCCCCGGGGTTCCCGCTCTCTATGCGGGCCTTCTGCGGAACCCGAAGACGAAGGAGTACGACCTCCACTCCATCCGTTTCTGTCTGAGCGGTTCTGCTCCGCTCCCTCAGGAGGTCCAGCGTCAGTTCGAGACGTTGACGGGAGCGGCGCTGATCGAGGGATACGGCCTCAGCGAGACGAGCCCGGCGACGCACGTGAACCCTCTCGAAGGGGACCGGCGCGCTGGCTCGATCGGTCTCCCCCTTCCCGACACCGACCAGAAGGTGGTGGACCTCGAGTCCGGGATGCGCGAGCTCCCGATCGGGGAGATCGGGGAATTGGTCGTGCGGGGACCCCAGGTGATGCTGGGCTACTACCGCCGTCCGGGCGAGACCGCGCTCGTGCTCGAGAACGGATGGTTCCGCACGGGCGACGTCGCCCGGCTCGACGCCGACGGATTCGCCTACATCGTCGACCGGAAGAAGGACATGATCAACGTCGCCGGGATGAAGGTCTGGCCGCGGGAGGTGGAGGAGATCCTCTTCCAGCATCCCGCGGTCCAGGACGCCGCGGTCGTCGGGACCCCGGACCCGGAACGCGGCGAGGTCGTGAAGGCGTACGTCGTGCTCCGGCCGGGGGCCACGGCGACGGAGGGCGACCTCATCGCGTTCGTCCGCGAGCGGCTCGCCCACTTCAAGGCGCCCCGGTCGATCGAGTTCCGGGACGCCCTGCCACGCAGCGGGGTCCAGAAGGTCCTGCGGCGGGTGCTCCGGGACGAGGGGACCGCCCCGACCCCGGGCGCCGCTCCGAGAGCTCCTCCGGGCTAGAGCCCGCGGGCGAGGAGATCGCGCGAGACGACCAGCCGCTGGATCTCGTTCGTCCCCTCGAAGATCTCGCTGATCCGCGCGTCGCGGTACGCACGCTCGATCGGCGTTCCCCGGATGTAGCCGAGGCCCCCGTGGATCTGGAGCGCCTCGTCGATGACCTCGCTTGCCCACTCGGACGCGAGGCACTTTACGATCGCCGCCTCCCGAGTCTTGTCCTGGCGTTCGAGACGCGACCACTTGGCCGGATCGTGGCCCAGGGCGTCCTGGTGCGCGGCGGCGTGGTAGACCATGAGGCGGAGCGCGTGGATCTTCATCGCCATGTCGGCCAGCTTGAATTGGATCGCCTCGTACTCGCTGATCGGGAGCCCGAACTGCGTGCGGTTCTTGGAGAACTCGAGCGCCTCGTGCGTCGCCGCCTGCATTCCGCCGAGTGACGCCGCGCCGAGCGAGACCCGCCCCACGTCGAGCGCGGTCATCGCCACGTGGAATCCCTTGCCGACCTCCCCGAGCACGGACTCCGGTCCCACGCGCACGTGGTCCAGGATCAGCTCGGCGGTCGACGTGCCGTGGAGGCCCATCTTCTTCTCGCACCGACCGACCGCGAAGCCGGGGAGCTTCGTGTCGACGAGGAACGCCGTGACGCCGCCGTTGGGACCGAGCTTCACGTTGTTCGCGGCCATCACGATGATCGTGTCGGCCTCCTTTCCGTTGGTGCAGTAGAGCTTCGTTCCGTGGAGGATCCATCCGTCGCCGTCGGGCTCGGCGGTCGTATGCACGGCCCCGGAGTCGGAGCCGGAGCCGGGCTCGGTAAGGCTGTAGGCCAGCAGCTTCTCGCCCTTCGCCGCCGGCACGAGCCACCTCTGCCGCTGGGCATCGGTCCCATAGTACAGGAGCGGGGTGGTCCCGAGCGATGTGTGCGCGCCCACGATCGTCCCGTGCGAGGCGTCGACCTTGCCGAGTTCCTCCAGCAAAATGCAGTAGCCGACCTTGCCGAGACCGAGGCCCCCATACTCCTCGGGGATGGGGACGCCGAAGTACCCCTCCTCCTGCATCCGCCGG
>JAKAPG010000205.1 GCA_021823085.1 Thermoplasmata archaeon
TTGCCTCCGGGTCGAGGAGCAATGGGGGCGCCATGACCACAGGGAGCAACCGAAACCCCTCCGAGACTTCCGCGCTCAGATCTGTCGCCCCTCCTGGACCGAAACCGAACGGATGCGGCGCAGGAGCATACTGGCCACCCCTACCAAGAGGACCACCCATACGACGAGGGCGACGACGGAGATCGGCCAGAAAAGTACCGGGGAGGTCGTGCTCGCGAGCTCTACCTTCGCCGGAGAGCCGCTGAAGGCCTGGTAGAGCAGGCTCTCCATGTCGTTCCAGGGCGAAAGGTACAGGAACCACTCTGGGAGCGCCAGGAACAGCTGGCCGAATCCGAAGATGTACGACAGGATGAGCGGGAAGAACCCCACGAAGCTCATGCTCCGAAGTCCGAGATGGTTCACCACCACGAGGACGAGGATCGTGGCGAGGCCCATCATGAACGCTCCCGAGAGAACGGAAACCCCGACGATCCCCGGCAAGTTCGCCGGAAGAATGAGGGTCCCGAAGTGCGCGCTGAAGAGCCCGCTCACGATGGCCGCCATGACGAAGCCGAGGAGGGTTCCCATCGCGGCTGCCGCGACGATGAGCGAGAGGGCGTACCGGGTAGGGGTGAGCCGGGTGTACCGGAAACCGAACGCGAGGGCCGAAGTGCCGTACGAGATGCTGGTCGCGATGCCCATCGAGAGCGTCGTGAGCGAGAAGAGGGCGATGATGGCATACCAGGCCGACGTGTAGGCCACCGCCGCGGGCCGACCCGGGGGCAGTCCGCCCGAGAACACGTAGGCGCCCAAGACGAACCAGAACGCCATGAAGACGACCCCCCAGAACCACAGGTTTCCGTTCGTCAGGACCGCCCGGGTGTACGGCCATGCGAGGCTCATGCGAGTCGCTCCAGCAGGTGGCCGAGATTGCTGGCCCCCTTCATCGGGACGCTGCCGACGTCGAGCGTGACCGAGAACTCTCCAATGCTGGTCCGGAACGTCGCGAGCGCCCCCGGTTGCGGTCCTCGGCTCACAAACAGTCGGTCGATGTCGGTCGCCCGAAAGGGTCCGATCAGCTGACCTTCGAACATGAAGTAGAGCCCCCACTCCGGGAGGAAGTGGAGCAGTTCGAGCTCGTGCGTGCTCATCGCGACCGCGCTGGGAGAACGGGCGAGCAGATCGAGGTACTGGCGCCGGTGGCCAAAGTCGACGTTATCGAAAGGTTCGTCGAGGAGGAGCAAACGAGGAGAGAAGGAGAGGGCGAGCAGGTCGCCGACCAGCTTCGTCTGACCCGTGGAGAGCCGGAAGAGGGGCCGGCCGATGACAGCCCCTAGTCCGAAGTCCGCGATCCACTGACGCACTTCCGTGTCCGGTCGCCCCTTGAGGTCCGCCCAGATCGAGATCAGGCCGTCCACCGAGACCGTCATCAACCGGTAGACTTCGGGAAGGTTCGTCCCCACCCCGACCTCCCCCCGCACGCTGCCGACGTCGGAACCCAGGACCCGAACCGATCCCTTGCTCACGGGCGCGAGGCCCAGGGCCGCCTTCAGCAGCGTGGACTTCCCGCTTCCGTTCGGACCGACGATGGCGATCTTCTCGTGGCCCAGCTCGAGCGAGGCCGCGACCACCGCGTCGGTGTCGGAGCCGGGGTATCGAACGGTCAGATCGCGAAGGGAAAGCGTAGAATCTGATCCGGTCGACATCGTCCCACCTCGGGGAGTCCCAATTCGGAAAGTGGTACTTCAACCGATGGGTCGCGCGACGGCGGAGTCCTTGGCTCCGCCGTGGAGCGTGGCGGTCGCATGGGTTGTCGGTGGCTCCTCGCCGCTCTCGGCGAGGAACGCTTGGCGACCCGCCACCTATGCGTCTCGGGCTCGGCATGTCTTCCGAACGCGAGAGCCGCACGGTCGCGCCTTCGCAATGCGGTGCCGGCCCGTTTCGTGCCGCTCGTCGGCTGCCGGCCATCGGACCGGGCTCGCCGTGCACGAAATCTGCTTGCAGTCCACCGCACTCGGTCAACGGGTGGGTTTCGGACATACACCTCGTCGGGTCGAACGGCTCGAAGTAAGGGAAGCGCCTCGATTCCAATCGACGACTCACGCAACGGGCGCGTTCGACCCCGCCACCTCGGAGGGCCGTTCCTCGAGCGGCAACATTTGGTAGTCGACAGCGGATTCCGCCGCCGTGTCCGCACCCCGTGAGATCCCCACCCGATGCCGAGGCCACCAGTACCGACGCCGCGTGCCGTACGTCGACGACCCGAAGCGGAAACGGCCCGTCCCTCGCATCCTCGAAAATCTGGGGCCGGTGGAACCCATCTACCGCCGCCCTTCCCCCGCCTCCCATCCCTGAGAGCGTTCCCGGCACCCCACTTCAGTTCGGGTTCCTCGCGACCCACCTCCTCAACGGGACTCTCCCCGCTCCGATCGCCGTCCGGCTCATCGGCGACCCGCCGGTGAGGATTCCCACGGTAGCCCTCGAGGCGCCGGGCATCCGCGTGGAGCTCGGAAACAACGATGGTGTCGGCCCTCGCGTTCCTCCTCGGGCGCTCCCCTCCCTCGTCCCCCATTCACCCTGCCCGCGCTGCTCGGCGCCGCGGGAGCTCCTCTATGGGCGCCGCGAGACCCACGTCCTCACCCTCGAGGGAGGGCTCCGCCGGACCTCACCGGCCTGGGGACGCCCGAACCGGCATTCCAAAGCCCGATGGGATTCTCGGTAGGGTCGGTTTCCGGATACACCGCGGCCCCATCCACAGGGGGCCTCCACGTCCCAGGGGCTCCACGTCCCAGGGGCTCCGGTGAGTCAATCTCGGGCCCTTGCAACCTCCGGTGGCAGCTCGTCGCTCGGATTCCTCGGGCTCCCCGGCACTACCGGGTATTGCCTCCTGGGAGGCGTCGCAATCCCTGGGGTAGCGGGCGTCGCTCTGGGGCTGGCTCTGCGAGCCGGGCGCAGGTAGGACGGGCCAGCAGGGGGTGCCCACCGGCACCTTACGTAGAAGCCGGGCCTCCCGAGGACCGATCCGACCCTTTCGGATCGATGGGGATTCCTAACGACCCCTGGGGAACGGGGGGCGAAAATGAGGCACGCTCCCCCCGGGAGGCCGGTGGATAGAGAAGTCGGGTCGTGTCGGGCCTTGTGGGCGGGGACGGGCACCCTTGGCTCAAGTCCCTCCCTCGGCTTCCCCCCCGGCTCTTGGACGAGGTCCTACGTGCCGAGGGGACCAAGGGGTCCGCGCCACCCCCCCGCGGAGGGACCCCCTCCGGGCCGATCCGGCGGGGCCCCGAAAGTTCATCCCTCCGTGCGCCGTGAAGGGGCGAGGTCGATCGGGATGGCGTCCGCTCCCTTCC